>NZ_JADPKQ010000226.1:0-1554 GCF_023074015.1 Bradyrhizobium sp. 142 | reverse complement strand
TGAGCGGCCCGAGACATAGGTGACAAAACGTACCGGGCACATGGGTTACACTTTCCGCTTTTGTTCTGCGGGAGGTGTGGATGCCGTGGAAAGCGAGTTCGGTAATGGAAGAGCGCCTTCGCTTTGTCGCCCGGCTTCTTGATGGGGAAGCCATGACCGAGGTCTGCCGGGAGTTCGGGATATCCCGTAAGACCGGCTACAAGATTTTCGAGCGCTACAAGGAGCACGGCCTGGAGGCGCTCAGTGATCGCTCTCGGCGGCCGGTGCGTTACGCCAATCAGCTCCCGCAACAAGTCGAGACCCTGATCGTCCAGCTCAAGGCCGAGAAGCCGCACTGGGGGGCACGCAAGATCCGCGAGCTCCTGGTGCGACGGCTCGACGGCGACGTCCGGGTGCCGGCCAAAAGCACGATTCATGCGGTCCTCGACCGTCACGGCCTCGTCAAACGTGGGGGCGCCCCACGCCATCGCGCGCGCGGCACGCCGCTGTCGCAAGGCACGGCTCCCAATGATCTGTGGTGTGCCGACTTCAAGGGCGAGTTCAAGCTCGGCAACGGCCGCTACTGCTTCCCGTTGACCGTCAGCGACCACGCCTCGCGCTTCCTGCTGCTGTGCGAAGCGCTCGATTCGACGCGCGAAGATCCTGCCATCACCGCCTTCGAGCGCCTGTTCTGCGAGCGCGGCCTGCCGCTGGCCATTCGCTCCGACAATGGCGTCCCCTTTGCCAGTCCCAATGCCCTGTTCAATCTGTCCAAACTGTCGGTCTGATGGCTTCGGCTTGGCATTGCCATCGAGCGCATCAGGCCCCGGTCATCCACAGCAGAACGGCCGGCACGAGCGCATGCACCTCACCCTCAAAAAGGAGGCGACACGGCCGCCTGGCTTCAACAGCCTGCAGCAGCAGGAACGCTTCGATGCCTTCGTCCGCGAGTTCAATGCCGAACGACCGCATGAGGCGCTCGACATGAAGTGCCCCGCCGAGCTCTATACGGCCTCAGCGCGCCCCTATGCCGCCTGCCGGAACTGACCTATCCCCTCCACGATCGCGACGTCGTCGTCACCGCTTGCGGTCGCCTCTGCCTGCATCGCAAAAGGATCAACATCTCGACCGTGCTGGCCGGTCAAAAGCTCGGCATCAAGGAAGTCGATGACGGCATTTGGCTCGTCAGCTTCATGCACTACGATCTCGGATATTTCGATCTCGAGCAGAAGACCTTGCAACCTCTCGACAACCCATTCAGCACGAAGCCCCTCACCGATGTCCCAGCCCTCGCCGCGGCACTCTGAACCAGACGCGCTCTTGTGCATTCTTGGCATGGCAGCCCGTTGCTCGGCCCCGCCGTCGCGGTCAACCCCCGAAGCCCGCAGGGGCGCGGCACGCGCGGGGTTGACGGCGGCGGCGTGCGCCGAGCAAAAATTGGCCGTGCCATGGAGCCACGGTGGAACGCACAGTCCGCACCCGGGATCAACGGGATCGACTTTGGAGTAAATGACCTTGCAACAGCCCGACAACCCGATCGGCACGAGGTTGTCACCCATGTCTTAGGTACGAGCT
>NZ_JADPKQ010000074.1:0-1571 GCF_023074015.1 Bradyrhizobium sp. 142 | reverse complement strand
GTTAAGCCGGCCATGCCGCTCCAGCGAAGGCAGCAACGTCGGAATCATTACCCGGAGCCGCTTGCCGCAGATCCGATCCGAGGCCTCCCACAGCGCCACCAGTGCATCCCTGATAGGGGCGCCATAGGTCGGCTTTCGCTGCCGCCGGGCCTCCGGCGAAATTGCGACATGGCTGGCCAGCGCCCGAACCGCGTGCTTGCGATGCCAGCCCGTCACCGCGCAAAGCTCGTCGAGAATGCGCCCCTTATCTGCCCGCCCTGCTGATCGATAGCGGTCTACCACCGCCGCCGTGATCTCGCGCCGCGCACCCATGCTGATCCGTCCTGCCATCGGCAACACCGATCCGATTCGGTATCGCGGCCCCACTCCTGACGGTCAGTTCTCCGGTAACATTCTTGATGAGGCAATGCGCTCATTCATTCGATTGCGGCGCAGACCAATTTGCTCGCGCTCAACGCCACCATCGAGGCGGCGCGGGCCGGTGAATCGGGCCGCGGCTTCGCCGTCGTCGCCTCCGAGGTCAAGGCGCTCGCCAACCAGACAGCCAAGGCCACCGAGGAAATCTCCGCCCAGGTCGCGGCGATGCAGACCTCGACCAGCGATGCGGTCGCAGCGATTGGCGGCATCACCCAGACCATTGCCGAGATGAGCGAGATTACTGCCGGGATTTCGTCGTCCATCGAGCAGCAGGGCGAAGCGACCCGCGAGATCGCGCGCAACATCCAGTCGGTGGCGGCCGGCTCGAACGAGATCAACACCAATATCGGCAGCGTCGCCTCGGCCGCGGAAGCGACCGGCGCAGCCGCCTCCGACGTGCTCTCCAACGCCCGCGAACTGGACAACCAGTCCGGCGCGTTGCGCAGCGCCGTCGACGGCTTCCTCGCCAAGGTGCGCGCGGCTTAGCATTACAGTTGTCTTTTTGATTTGACATGAGCGCGTTGAGCGGCAGCCTGATGAGCTCTGCGCCAGAAAGACCATGCGATGATGCGTGCGGGTTGAATACGCTTTCGAGCAAGTCTGATGGCAATGCGGCGGATTTCCTGGATTGACCAACGGATCAGCGGCGGCGTGGGTATGCTTTGGCTTTTGCCGGGGGGCGGCGTTTGGTTTTTTTGGGCGGTGGCGGATTAGCGCGATGGCGGATCGCGGCCATCATGGCGAAGGCGAGCATCACCAAGGACACATGACGGTGCCAGCCATGCCAGGATCTGCTCTCGTTGTGATCGAGCCCGAACTCGTTTTTCGCGGTTTCAAAGCTGTCCTCGATCGCCCATCGATGGCCTTCGACCGCGACCAGCGTTTCAATTGATGTTCCCGCTGGGCACCAGGTGGTGAAGAAGGCGAGGTCATCATCGGCGATGCGACGACGGATCAGTAGACCGCGCGTCCATAAACCATCATTTGCGCTGTTGAACTGCTCGGCCTCGAGGTCGGCCAATTCGAGATAACACCAGTCGTGCAGCCGCGGTCCCTTGGTTCCGGCTCCCGCCGACAGGCGCTTCCAGTCGGACGGGCGCCGCGTCCGGGCGAGGTCCGCGGCCGTACCGGCGACCGGCGGTCGCTTGCCCCAG
>NZ_JADPKQ010000083.1:0-1586 GCF_023074015.1 Bradyrhizobium sp. 142 | reverse complement strand
GGCAAGCAACGCACCGGCTGGCTCGGCGTCTACAATCCAGAGACTTTTACCGTCGAGGACGCTCGCAGCAAGGTCTACAGCCTCAAGGGCATGGGCGGCGAGGCACTCGCCGAGACCTTCCGCGACCAGAAGGCGGAGAAGGCGAAGCGCGGCAAGACGGTCGCCGAGATCATTGAGGAGCGGATCGACTGGATGAAAACGCCGGTCAGGAAGCCGGACGGCGAGATGCGGCCCCGACCGGAAGCTTGGGAAAACACGGCGAGCCATTTGCGCCGCTTCCTCGGTGCCCGGCAAAACACTCGCGAGAGACGTCACCAAACATGACATCGCGACCCTGTCCAACGACATCGTGGCGGGCAAGTTCGGCGTTCCCTCGGTCAGCAACGCGCGTCACATGCGCAAAGCCGCGTCGGGCCTGTTCAACTGGGCGGCGGAAGCAGGCCGCGATTACGTGACTGCCAGCCCCTGCGTCAACCTGCCGAAGCTCGACCCGGAGCACCCGCGCACCCGCGTCCTGTCCGAGGACGAGATCAGAATTTTCTGGCATGGCCTCGACCGCGACGACCTGCCTTGGGACCGCCGGACCCGCCTCGCGCTCAAGCTTGAATTGGTGACCATGCTCCGTTCGAACGAACTTCTCAGCGCGCACCGGACCGAGTTGTTCGACCTCGACGGCGAGCACCCGCGCTTCGATGTCCCGCTCAAGCGTGTGAAGAAACGGCGGGTGATCCAGCAGCCGCTGTCGAGCCTCGCGGTGGAGATCATCAGGGAGGCGCTGGCCTCCAAGGATCAGCAGTTCGTATTCGAGAGCCCCGTGTACGAGGGCGAGCCGATCCACCGCACGGCGATGGCCACGGCGCTGCGGGGCACCAAGCACGAGAAGAACAAGGACAAGACCAAGACGCCCGGGCTCTGTGAGCTATTGGGCCTCAAGCCATTCACGCCGCACGATCTGCGCCGGACGGCGGCGACCTTGGCCGGTGATCTCGCATTTGATGATGCCGCCATTGCCAAGTGCCTCGACCATGCCGTGGTGAAGAAGAACGAGGCCATCGTGCCCAGCGTCACCGGCCGGGTCTACGTTCACAGCCCGCGCATGCAGGAGAAGCGCTCGGTGCTGGACAGCGTCGCAGCGGAGCTTCGGCGGATCATCGGCACGCCTGCGCCTACGAAACAAGCGGAAGCCGCGCTGCGTCTCGTCGCCTGACCTTTCAACCCGATCCTATCTCTGGGTCGGGCTTTTCTTTCCACGCTGAAACGCGCCATTTGGCTGCTGGTGCGTTACCGGGGCGCGCGGGAATGGGCCAGTCCCTCGCGTAAACGCATGGACGGGCGGCCCCGGCCGAGTAAGACAAAGGGCCGAGCGACGGGCTGGTCTTACGGCGGAATTCCGCGATCACCCGCGAATGTGGTCAGAAAGCAAAATGGCCGCAGATTGCTCTGCGGCCCACCGAAATGAAGTATCTTTCCGTACTGAAATGGTCTGCCCCGGCGCGAACTGCGTTGTAGCGCGAATTGCGTTGCAATGTGATCCGTGCGTCTACGGTACGTCGAAGGTCGCATGAACGCCGGCGCTGCCGGCTCCT
>NZ_JADPKQ010000188.1:0-1589 GCF_023074015.1 Bradyrhizobium sp. 142 | reverse complement strand
GTCGAGATTGACCGGCGGTCCGACGATCGAATTCTTCAGGGGCAGGGTGGCGACGATCTTGGGGCTTTCAGGGTCGACGAGATCCACGATCAGCACCGAATCCTTGCCGGCAGGCGACAGGGCTGGTTTGCCGTCGTCGTCCCACAGCAATTTCTCGTCGTTGCCGACGATCATGAACGGCTTGGCGTAAGTGAGGCTGCAGCTGCAGAGCAGGATTGCCGCTCCCAAGGATAATCTAACTGCGCGATTGACAGGCATGGTGGCGTTCTCCCGGATAAGACCAGCCTCTGATGGACCGGTTTCGCAACCTCAGCGTACGCGCGGAACCGCGTTGTTGCCAGTGCGAAGCGCGACGCAGACTCTAATTCAGGCCGCGTAGCACCCACGTTTGGGAGCCGGATCACAATGGCCGGAGGCTGAGGGTTTCAGAAAGTCTGAGCAATTCTTGCTATATCTAGGTTTGGCACCATTGAGACATGCCGACAGACCCTGAGAATGTCCGCTGGTCAGGGAAGACCAGAAGTCATCGGCGAGCGGTCAAACCGGCGCTAATGACCCCAACTCAGACAGTGGCATCGAGTGGGCCCCTGGCGTTGACAGATCCCTCCCGTAAGTGGGTGCCGAAACAACGCGCAGGTCCTTGGCGCACCGTAAGCGAGCGAGGCCCGGGCTGGAATCGCGCAGCACAGCCATTGACAACAGATATAGTATGTATTCTTATCATTAGTATTCTCATCTGTTGATTGGAATCATGCACGAGCCTCGCTCTGGACGGACAGAAAAGTCTCCGGTGCTTCCCTCGCATCGGGTGCCGGCTCACCTGGCCCGCCGCTTTCATCAAATTTGTCTTGGTGTCACGGCGGAAACTCTCGTGCACGAAGATCTGACGCCCATGCTTTGGGGGGTCATGTCCGCCGTTCTAGAGGAGCCGGGAAGCGGCCAGCGGCAGCTTGCGGTCCGCATGGGTGTCGATGCCGTTACCTTCGGCCAAATGATCGATTTTCTCGAGCAGAAGGGCCTGGTCAAACGGCAGATCGATCCCGATGACCGACGGGCGCGCCAGCTTTATGGGACTAGGCGGAGCGCTGACTTGCGCCACCGGTTGCGCCCATCACTGCGCGCGGCGCAGGAGCGCCTGCTGGCTCCTCTCTCGAAAACAGAGCGTACTGCGTTTCTGGATATGCTGGTGCGCCTGATCGAAGCCCACGATTCCTACGCCCGTCCCGGCAACGGTCGACGAAAGCCGCGACGCAAATCCGATTCCAAACCGACGACATAGGAGACGGCGACGATGATGCTCCGGCGACAGACGATCAGCTCAACTCCATGGGTCCGTTTTTCTTACATGAAATCCTGCGAAACAGCGACGGGCGCAAATACTGCAATACGCTTACTTTCCGTGATTATAGTCTCGGCCTGCGTTGCGGTTCTTGCTGTCCCAATGCCTGCACGAGCTGACTGGCCCGAACGTCCGGTGAAGCTGATTGTGACGTTCCCGGCCGGAAGCGCGAATGATGCGGCGGCTCGGATATTCGCCGATGCGCTCGGTAAGCGATGGGGCAAGCCGGTGATCGTCGAAGACAAGCCCG
>NZ_JADPKQ010000217.1:0-1616 GCF_023074015.1 Bradyrhizobium sp. 142 | reverse complement strand
TGCTTCTACCTGGCCGCGTGACCACTTCTGCCGCAACACGATTGCGCCGCGCTGATCGTGGCCCACGATGTGGAACGAGTTCTTGCCGATATCGATGCCTATCACGGCGATCGCTGAGCTGAGTTTCTGAGACATGGCGTGCTCCTGTCTTGGGCGCCCCTTGCCAGCTTGTCGTGCTGGCAGGGCCGGAGCACGGCCGGACCATCCCATTAGCGGACGTGCAGGTCCACCAGCCGGACGATCGGCGACTGATCGCACTCTTGCTTATCGTGCGAGCATGTTAGTATGCATCCCCTAGGGCACGCTTGCCCGTGAGAGGACCTTGGATGTCCTTCCGGCAAATAGAGCGGCGCGCATTCATGGCGGTTCTTGGCAGCGCGGCTGCGTGCTGCTTTGCTGCGCGCACACAAGCTTTGAATAAGCCGCCCGTCATCGCTTTCATGAGCCTAGTCACTCCAGAGCGCAATGTACGCTTGATGGATGCGTTTATACAGGGACTTCGAGACCTCGATTTCGTTCAACATCGAGATTTTGAGCTTGCGCTGCGTTCGGCCGAAGGTCGATTGGATCGAGCCACGTCGCTCGCACAGGAGGTGATTGATTTGCGGCCGGATGTTATTCTGGCCACTGCTACTCCGGCGGTCGTATCCCTGTCAGGGCTAACCAAAACCATTCCGATTGTCTGCCCACTTCTGGCAGACCCCGTTCGTCTCGGTCTGATTGCCAGCATGTCGCATCCGGGAAGCAACGTGACCGGGGTCTTGTTCCGTACCGAGGGTCTGGTCGGCAAGCAGCTGGAACTTGCGCTGCAGTTGATTCCAGGTGCCCGCAGGATTGGATTTCTTGTGAACGTCGCCGGCGCAGTTGTCATTGACCGCGAAGAACTGGAGCGCACCAATCGGAATCTAGGTGTTGAACTGGAAACCATGGAGGTTCGTGTACCGGATGACATCAATGGGGCCTTTCAGGCGTTAGCGAGCAGCGGTGTTCAGGCTGTCGTTGTCCAGACCGACCCGATGTTCTTCAATGAGCGGGAGCGAATTTCCGCCCTTGCGGCCGCGATCCGATTGCCCGCGGTCTATGCTTTTCGAGACCATGTCGATGCCGGTGGACTCGTCAGCTATGGGGTCAATCTGGCTGAGTGCTTTCGCAGCGCAGCCGGTTACGTGGTAAGAATCCTAAAAGGATCAAGGCCCAGCGATTTGCCCGTCGAGTTTCCGACCAAACTAGAGTTGATAATCAATCTCAAAGCGGCCAAGGCCCTTGGAATAATGGTGCCGCCAATTCTCTTAGCGACGGCTGATGAAGCAATCGAATGATTCTTCTACATGTCGCCGATTGGCCCGTCCCGGACCAACTGGGCCGGCGTTGACAGATTCCTCCCGTAGTGGGTGCGGAAACAAAGCGAAGGTCCTTGGCGCGCCATAAGCGAGCGAGCCCGGGCGGGAATCAGCCATTGACAATAGATATCGTGTGTATTCTTATCATTAGTATTCTTATCTATTGAGAATCATGCACGAGCCTCGCTCTGGACGGACAGCAGCAAAGTCTCCAGTGCTTCCCTCGCATCGGGTGCCGGCTCACCTGGCCCGCCGCTTTCATCAAATTTGCCTTGG
>NZ_JADPKQ010000475.1:0-1617 GCF_023074015.1 Bradyrhizobium sp. 142 | reverse complement strand
GCCGATCCAGACGAGGCGAGTTCCAGATCAGGCGCAAGTCTCGCCGCGATCGCATGCGGGCAAAGTTGAAAGCCGTGAAGCGGGAGCTGCGACGGCGCATGCATCAGCCAGTTCTCGAACAGGGTAAATGGCTGCGGCAGGTCGTCACCGGCTACTTCAACGACCATGCGGTGCCGACCAACAGTCGGGCGCTCAGCGCCTTCCGCTTCTTCGCACGCTCCGGCGCCGCAGCCAGACCGATGGCATGAGGTGGGAGACGATCAGTCGCCTCGCCTGTGACTGCCTCCCCAGGCCCAACATCCGTCATCCTTGGCCGCGAGCACGCTTCGCCGTCACTCACCCGAGGTGGGAGCCGTATGCGGGAAAGCCGCACGTACGGATCTGTGCGGGGGGCGCTCAGCAATGAGCGTCCCTACCGCGACCGTCGCAAGGGCTCCTCGCAATGACGGGCGTGACGACCGCCCCAAAACAAAAACGCCGCCCGGAATTGGGCGGCGTTTCATTCCAGAACGTGTAGAGGGTGTTGCAGCTACCCTACACAAAATCCCGAAAATTTCAAGACCGGTAGCCCGGAAGTTCGCGGTCCAGCTTGCGCAGCAGCGGCGGCCACACCAGGTTGGTCGCGCGCAGCTCGGCGCGGTCGCGGTTGGCGAGCAGCTCGGTGTTCTTGTCGATAGCGATATCCTCGACCGGATAGACCGGCGTGCCCAGCGCGCGCGTGCGCACCTGCATCGAGCAGGCGCGCTCGAGGTGATACATGCGCTCGAAGGCAGAGGCGACCGAGCGGCCGACCGTCAGCGTGCCATGGTTGCGCAGAACCATGTGATTGTGGTCGCCGAGGTCCCTCTGGAGCCGCGGCCGCTCGTCGTGGTCGAGCGCGATGCCTTCATAGTCGTGGTAGGCGAGATCGTGGGTGACGAGCTGCGCAGTCTGGTTCAGCGGCAACAGGCCTTCGGCGCTGCTTGACACCGCGGTGCCATCGAGGGTGTGGAGATGCAGCACGCAGATCGCGTCCTCGCGCACCTCGTGGATCGCCGAATGGATGGTGAAGCCGGCCGGGTTGATGCTGTACTCGCTCTCGGAGAGCTGGTTGCCGTGCAGGTCGACCTTGACCAGGCTCGACGCCGTGATCTCGTCGAACATCAGCCCGTAAGGGTTGATGAGGAAGTGATGTTCGGGACCGGGCACGCGCGCGGAGATGTGGGTGTCGACCAGATCATCCCAGCCGTACAGCGCGACGAGACGATAGCAGGCGGCCAGATTGACCCGTTGCTGCCACTCGGCCTCCGTCATGTTCGACGGCACTTCTTTCAGGCGCGCTTCCGCTGGTGACATAGCAAATCTCTCCGAACATCGTTGTTGCGGGGAGGGAGCCTAGTCTTGCCGCAGCCTGCCAGCAAGGCGCGGAACGCGCGCGGCAGTTCAGCGTAGCCCGCATGGAGCGGAGCGTAGTGCGGGACCGGTCCCCGGATTTCGCTGTGTGCCCCGAAGGGCGCGTGTCACCAGTGGAGGAGGAATCCACCCGGATAATTGTCGATAAGTCTGGTAGCTGACGAGCAGGTTGGTTGGGTAACCGGCTGATCTGAAGCCTCGTGACAAAGGTCGCCTTGGGCGGCT
>NZ_JADPKQ010000293.1:0-61626 GCF_023074015.1 Bradyrhizobium sp. 142 | reverse complement strand
TGCTTCTACCTGGCCGCGTGACCACTTCTGCCGCAGCACGATTGCGCCGCGCTGATCGTGGCCCACGATGTGGAACGAGTTCTTGCCGATATCGATGCCCATCACGGCGATCGCTGAGCTGAGTTTCTGAGACATGGCGTGCTCCTTGTCTTGGGCGCCCCCTGCCCAGCTTGTCGTGCTGGCAGGGCCGGAGCACGGCCGGACCATTCCATTAGCGGACTTAACGCGCTTCTCCATTTTACGTCAGCTCATGATGCCACAGCCGGCAAACCCGGATCGATCCCAGTCATGGCGACGGATACATCCCAGAGCCGCTGGGCGACCGCCGGATCCTCCGCCTCAGAGCATCGAGAAGCTTCCCCGGAGACTCCCCTGATCTCGCGGAAGCCGGTCGGCCCGTAATAGCCGCCGGGCGTCACTGGCCCGGTCGCAGCCTGCAAAGTGGGCCATGCGCCCATCGCGGCGGTGTTGAGAAACACTCTCGCGAGCGGCAGCAAGAGTTGGAGCGCTCCCATATAGCGTCCGAGGTCAGTCGCGGCAGCACCCGGATGACAGCCCAAGGCCGTCACCGGCGAGCCCGCAGCGCGGAGGCGACGGTCCAGCTCAAAGAAAAACAGCGCATTGGCGAGCTTGCTCGCAGAATACCGCCCGAACCGACTGTAGCTTTTCTCGGCGTTCAGATCGTCCCAATCGAATTTTCCATTCCGATGGACGCTGCTGGAGGTCACCACGACCCTCGCCCCCTTCGTTTCCGCCAGCTTCGGCAGGAGCAGAGCCGTCAGCGCGAAGGTGCCAAGATGGTTGACGCCAAACTGGAGCTCAAATCCCTGCTTCGTGCGCATCAATGGTGGGGTCATTACGCCGGCATTGTTGACGAGGACATCGATGCGCGGCTCCTTTGCCGCCAGTTCGGCTGCGGTTCGAACGCTCGCTAGGTCGGCCTGGTCGAGTGGCAGGAATGCCAGATCTGCTCTTGGGCTCGCTTGCCTGATCTGTGCCATGGCGATTTCCGCCTTCCCCTTGTCGCGACAGGCGAGCAAGACGCGCGCGCCACGCGCCGCCAGAACGCGGGAAGCCTCGAAGCCAAGGCCAGTGTTCGCTCCAGTGACGATGAAGCACTTGCCCTGCTGGTCAGGCACATTGGCTTCGGTGAATCCGCCGACTTTCGGCATGGGTGGTTCCTTTCAATTGAGTGAGTACACGCTCATTTTTTTAGCAAATTGAGAGTTCATGCCGCCGAACCCTTCCAGAACAGGTCGAAGCCGGCCTGCCTGAGGTGTTTGGCGTCTTTTGGCTTCCCCGCGATGGCCTCGATCACGATGTCCGCCAGTTCCATCAGGACCGTGTCGATGTAGAAGGATGCACGTTTGGGGGCGACATGTCCGGCAAGGCTCTGCTCGACCATTTCCCGAGCCTCTTGAAACATGGCATCGCAGCTGCGCCGGCTCTTGGCCCTGACGCGGTCTGACACCTTGAGCTGGCGCAGCGCCTTGCGCTGCGTCGGGTTCGCCACGCCCCAGTCGATCAAGCGGTCCCAAATGTGCCGGACCCGTTCGCGCGGGCTGCCAGCCTGCGGAGAGGAAGCAAGCATCCCCGCGAGGCCCTTCTCGATCTCCACGAATAGCTGGTTCAGTAGATCGTCTTTCGTCCCGAAATAGGTAAACAGCGTGCCCTCCGCGACCCCGGCCGCCTTGGCGATGTTCGCGGTGGATGCGCCGGTGCCCATCTGCGCGACCAGCTCCGCAGCGGCCTCCAGGATTGCTTCACGTTTCTCTTCACTGAGCGGACGGGCCATGCTATCAACATCTTTTATTGAGTGAGTAGTCACTCAATAAATCTAAGCGGAGGCGACCTAAAGTCAAGGGGAGCCTAGCGGCGCCAAATCCGCCTTTCGCTCCGGATTTCCGCTACTGGCCCTTAGCCAGCCTGCGGAGCATTCTTGTCGAAGACCGCTGCTGACCCCCGAGCAAACATTTCGAAGATGCAAGCGAAGCGGATCAGGCAACTGACTGCAGCCACGCCGAGAAGGCGCGGATGGTCCTCGCACGCGGATGGTTTGGCCTGCTGACCACATGGAAGCTGTAGCCAGGCAAGCTCAGCTTGAACGCTTTCACGAGCGTACCGGCGGCGAGATCGCGTGCCACGAGCACATCACTGAAAATCCCGACTCCCTGCCCGGCGATCACCGCTTCGATGGCGTGTAGCTCCTCCCGGAAACTCAAGTGCTGCATGTCCTTGAATTGGGGTACTTCGCGCCACCTGCGCTGAGCCGCGGCAAGCCAGCTCTGCCATGTGGGCGGTCCACGATCGGCCGGCGACCAGTAGGAGTGGATCAGAACGTGGTTGGCGAGATCGACTGGTCTCTTCAGGCGTCCCGTCGAAAGCAAGCGCGGATTACAGACGGGCCAGAATGTATCGCTGAAGAGATCATCGACGATGCCGTCGGTCGGGCGCACTCGGCTGGTCGCATAACGGATGGCGACATCGCCATCTCCGGCCTGCAGATCAAGCACCGAGTCCGTGCCGATGACGTCCAGCGGCAGCCGGCCGCGCTGCAGCATCGGCATCATGCCCATATCGGGAGCAAGCAGCACGCCGCCCTCAATACCCGATTGCGCTGGAAGCGGATCAATCGCGATCCTTGAGTCCGGCACCGGACAGACGAAATTGAACGGAAGGATCAAAACACAGGCATGGGAAGGAATGTCAGAGGGCTCACCCATGATCAAGAGGCGGAGGCGTATCAAACACACATCGACGTTCGAGGAACGGCTGGCACAAGAAGCCAGACGATTCAAGGAAGCGGCCGAGAAGGAACTGCCTGGCAGTACGGCCCGCGAGTTGCTCTTGCGGCGGGCGCGCCAAGCCGAAACAGCCTCGCACCTGAGCGAATGGCTCCGCTCGCCGGGCCTGGCCGCACCGAAGTGAACGGGTATTGCGCATGAATCTTGCGCCGGAGGGAGATATCCGGCGCGTTGATCTGATCTGCTTAGACGATGCGCACCGCACTGTGGCCGGAAAGCCGACGCGGCAATCCGAACGTTGCGATCGTCGAAGCCGGTCAGAGCGTCTCGAGATGAAACTCGCCTCCTGGTCTCTGCAACGCCCGCCTGTGGCCCTTGCAGGCGCGGCAACAGCTTTGGCTCACGTCGGCTTCCGACTGCGGAAAGCCGACGACGCCTGTCAGGGACCTCCATCTCTTGCCCCATACGCCTTCACGACGTCTTCTGCTTCGCCTCTACGTGTCGTGCGAAGTTGTCGAGGATCGCCTGCCAACCGCCCTGCTGCTGCTCGACCGAGTGCGTCGGTTCGCTATCGAAGGCGACGCGAACGACAATGCCCTTGGGGCCAAGCGCAAACTCGACTTCGGCCTTTCGATCGCCGAACGCGTATTCGATCCGCTTGTGTTCGACGATCTTCGTGTAGGTGCCGGCGAAGTCAAAGCCCATGCTGCCGTCCTTTGCCTCCATGCGAGACGAGAAGGCGCCGCCTTCTCGCAGATCGACCGTAGCCTTGGTCGTATGCCAGTCGTCGGACGCGGCGTTCCACTTCATGATGTCGGCAGGCGTCGTATAAGCACGCCAGACCTGATCGATGGGGGCCGCTACGTTGGTTTCGACGTTAATCCTCATGGGCATTGCTCCTGGTTCGAGTGGACGGCTCGATGTGTGCGCGGCGTCCATCCACAGATGTGTCGATCCAAGGACGATCGAGACCGGTCCATGCCGACAAGGCCAAGCCGTCAATAGTTGAAAATATGAAAAAAGCGCCTGAGCATCCCCGTCCACGAGCATCCGAGTCTAAAGCGTGAGCAAGCCGAGCGGCGGCTTGCGCATCCGGGAGGCCTGCTCATAGGCGTGGGCCCGACGCAGCAGCTTGTGTCATCCGCCCCAGATGGACCACCTCGCGCACCTGACCGCTCACACCAAGAATGGGCGACAAACCGCGGACGGTGAGGGGCACTTCCACAATCGCGGTGACAGTTGGACTGGCGGAGAGTCCCCCTCACCCGGAATCCGCGCTTTCAGCGCGCATTCCGACCTCTCCCCGCAAGCGGGGCGAGGTAAGCGGGCGACGCCGCTCCAGCGACGACATCAAGCCACCAGCGCAGCGTCTTCGTCCGCACCGAAGGCGACCTGCGCGCCGCGCGCGCCTATCTCTATGCGACAGCGAATGCGATGTGGCGCGATCTGTCCGCGACCGGCGAGTTCAGCGCGGTGCGGCTGGCGGCGACCTGGACCATCCACCAATCGGCCAAGGTGGTCGACACCGCGTATCGCATGTCGGGCGCGACCGCGATGTTCGCAGCAATCCATTCGAACGGCGCTTTCGCGACATGCAGGCGATCGCACAGCAGATCCAGGCGCGCGATACGCATTACGAGGATGTCGGCAAGGCGATTTTGGCGGGGAGCTGAGATCCTTGCGCGTCAGGCCAATTTCGACGTCTCTACGCTGAAGGTGCGCTCCCTCCCCCGCTTGCGGGGGAGGGCTGGGGAGAGGGTGCTTCCGCAATGGGGCAGCTGAAGTTCACTGAGAACATCCCCGCGAGGAGAGAACCCTCACCCGGCGCTCCGCGCCGACCTCTCCCGCAAGCGGGAAAGGTGAACCCGCGGGCCGCGAGATCACGCCACCAGCGCTGCGTCTTCGTCCGCACCGTCGATGCCGCGCTGCGCCGCCAGGAGGCTGATGATCTCGGCATTGGGCCGGGCCTTGCTGAACAGAAAGCCCTGGCCTTCGTCGCAGCCTTCGGCCCGCAGGCCGCTCAGCTCGGCCTCTGTCTCGACGCCCTCGGCGGTGATGGTGACCCCTAAGCCTTTGCCGAGGCTGACGATGGAGCGGATGATCGCCTGCGCCTCGCGGTTGGCGCCGAGATCGCGCACGAAGACCTGGTCGATCTTGATCTTGTCGAAGGGGAAGCTGCGCAGGTAGCTGAGGCTGGAATAGCCGGTGCCGAAATCGTCCATCGAGATGCGCACGCCGAGCGCGCGTAGCGCATGCAGCGTCGCCAGCACCTGCGCGCTCTTCTCCAACAGCAGCGTCTCGGTGATCTCAAGCTCGAGCCGACGCGGCGGCAGGCCGGAATGCTTGAGGGCATCCGTCACCACCGAAAGCAGATTGCCGCTGCGGAACTGCAGCGGCGACAGATTGACGGCAACGCGGACATCGTCCGGCCAGGTCGCGGCATCGAGGCAGGCGCGGCGCAGCATCAGGCCGCCGAGCGGGCTGATCAGGCCGGTTTCCTCGGCGACCGGAATGAACTCGGCCGGCGAAACCATGCCGCGTTCCGCATGCGGCCAGCGCACCAGCGCCTCGAAACCGGTGATGCGCCCGGTCGAAAGATCGACCAGCGGCTGATAATACGGCCGCAGCACGTCGTTCTGGATCGCGTCGCGCAGCTCGACCTCGATCTTGCGGCGGCTCTGCGCTTTGGCGTCGAGCGCGGCCTCGAAGAACGCGAAGCTGCCGCGGGCGTCCGTCTTGGCGCGCGACAGCGCCATGTCGGCGCTCTTGAGCAGCTTTTCGGAATCCTCGCCGTCGCCCGGCGCCATCGCAATGCCGATCGAGGCGTTGATCACCACCGAATGGCCTTCGAGCAGATAGGGATCGGCGATGGCCTCCAGCAGGCGCTTGGCCAACAACACCGCGTCCTCGGGGCGCGCCAGCCCGCTCTGCACGATCGCGAACTCGTCCGAATTGAGCCGCGCCAGCGCGTCGTCCTCGCGCAAGCTCGAGCGCAGCCGCTTGGCGACGCCGCGCAGCAGCTTGTCGCCGATCGCGTGTCCCAGCGTGTCGTTGACCGCCTTGAAATTGTCCAGTCCCAGCATCAGCAGCGCGACCTTGTCGTTGCTGCGGCGGGAATGCGCGAGCATTTCGTCCACCTGCTGACGCAGCAGGTTGCGGTTCGGCAGCCCGGTCAGCCCGTCATGCTGAGCCATGAAGGCGAGCCGCGCCTCGGCGCGCTTGCGCTCGGTGATGTCCATCAGCGCAAGCAACACCGCGGGCCGCTCGGCATAGGTCAGCTCGCGCGAATAGATCGCCAGATCGATCAGGGCGCCGTCGGCCTTGATGTGCTTCCAGGTGCGGCCGGCCTGCTCTTCGCTGGAGCGATCCGTGGTCCAAGGCGGTTCGCTGTCGAAGGCTTGCAAGGAGCGGATCGTCAGGCGCTCGAACTCGGCGCGGCTAGAGCCGTAATGAGCGATCGCGGCGTCGTTGACGCTGAGAATGCGCTCGTCGTCCAGCGCGCAGACGATCATGGGGACGGGATTGCCGTCGAACAGCAGGCGGAAAGACGCCTCGCGCTGCTTCAGTTCGGTGATGTCGACGCGCAGGCCAACCACGCCGCCGTCGTCGGTCAGCCGCTCGTCGATCAGGATGACGCGGCCGTCCGCCAGTTTCTGCTCGTGACGCGCGCCGGGCTGATAGAGTTTTTGCAGCCGCTCGGCGATCCACTCGTCCTCGTGGCCGGCGGCCTCGGGATAGTCGCCGCGCGCAACGCCGATGCGCAGCGTGTCTTCGAGCCGCGCGCCTTCCTCGAACAGATCCGCGGTCTTGCTGTAGATCTCCGCGTATTTCTTGTTCCAGAGCACATAGCGGCCGTCGGAATCGAGAAACACGATGCCCTGCGGCAGGATATCGATGGCCTGGCGCAGACGCTCATGCGCCTTGTGCGCCTCCGCAATCGCGGCATCCGCCTCCGCGCGGCTCTGCACGAGCGCATTGATTTCGGCTGCCGCGCGAGGTGCAGGAGCGAATCTCGGCTTGCGCCGCTCTTGGCCGGCCCGAGCGAGCACGCTGCGCTTTCGCTTTTTTGGTCTTTGAAACCCCAAACTCAACTTGATACGCCCCAGTCGTGCCCGCCGGCCGCAGGTCTTTAGAGGTCAAGTCTTGAAGCAAGTGTCTGAAAAAAAGGTAATTTCGATCGCTCGAAGATTGGACGCACGGTCCTGTGGCCCACATCAAGCGGCCCTTATTGCCCGTTTGCGAGGCGCGGCAGCGCCAGCCGGCACGCTAAACCTATCCCGTCGTCGCAATCAGCGCCCGGCTTGGCGCAAAATTGCGCGCTCGCTTGAATCCTTTCCGGACTGGCGCGCCAATGCATGCAGACGGGAGAGAACGCGCGTCCCACGCACGAATTTTGGTCAATGCAGGACAGGGTTATCGCGTCGTTAAAAAAGCGGTCGGCGCAGCTGCTTCCGATCTGTCGATCGTCCGGAAAGCGGTCACCTGAAGGCCGATCGCGCGACCCGTACCCGAACCTCGCTTCCTCTAATCGTGGCTATCCGCCAGCTCGCCGCCACCCGCCGCTTCCGCGCGAGCGTTGTCGGTCCCTTCCCACCACTCGCCCAGCGCGTCTATCAACGGCACCAGCTTGTGGCCGGAGGGGGTCAGATCATATTCGACGCGCAACGGATATCCCTCGAACTCTGCGCGCTGGACAATACCGGCAACCTCGAGCTTGCGGAGCTCCAGCGTCAGCATCTTGTGGGAGATGGTGGGGTTGTCCCGACGCAGGTCACTGAATCGTTTGGTCCCCTGCTTCAGGTAATAAATCAGCAGCGTGGGCCAGCGGCCGCTGAGCACCTGCATCACTTCCTCGATGGGACAGCGGGAGACGAGATTTTTCATTGCGGGCTCGTGGTTACCAAAAAGTGCGTAATTTACTCGGCAGAGCGGCTGAGTAGGGTCCAGCTTCGCTGCGCAGCGTGATCATCAGAAGTCACGGAGAACAAGGTCATGGAACCAATTCTACTATACGGCTTCCCGCTGGGAAGCTCGATGGGGCTCGTCGCTGCGCTTGAATGGCTGAGCAAACCCTATCGGCTGTGCCGCGTCGATATGCTCGGCGAGATGCGCGAGCCATCCTACGCCCGCATCAACGCACGGCACGAGACCCCGGCATTCATCACCGCGCAAGGCCAGGTCCTGACGGAGACCATGGCGATTGCCGCCTGGCTCGAGGCCAGAGACGCCGAGCGGCGCATCAGCTTCGACCCGCTGACGCGGGAGGCGGATCGGATGCATCAGCTGATGGCATTCGTGAATACCGGTTTCACTGCCGCGTTCAGCCCGCTCTGGGTTGCGATGGAAATGAAGTCGCCCGATCCGGCCATGCAATCAGCCTTGCGGATGTGGGGCCGCGCGCGGGTGATCGAACGCCACGACAAGCTCGAGCACATGATTGAGGCAAGCACCTACCTGCTCGGCGACCGGCCGACCCTGGCCGATGCCGCGTTCATCGGCGTAGCCCGTTGGCTCGAGTTTCACAAGGTCGCCGACAAGGACCGGTGGCCGAAGTTGGCGGCCCTGCGCCGGCGGCTCGAAGCCGATCCTGCCGTCATCTATGCGTCCGATCTGGAGAACGGCAAGTCCAACCCTGGCAGCGGGGCGCGCGTGAGCGATGTTGAGCTCGCGGAGGTCGTCGCGCGATTCGGCAGGTAGGATTGCCGCGCCGGCGAATCACGAGCGGCTGATTGGAATTCAATCGCGCTCGTGACCGCCTGCGCGGTACGCCGAGACGCCCCGGCGTCTGTAAACACGCCGTGAAGTTGCGGCCGGCTCAAAGCCTAATTCTTATCTCTGAGGCGGTGTTTGGGCTATAAGGACGCAGCATGAGTCCCCGCCGTCTCACCCTCCTCCTGCTTTTGGCGACACTCCTGACCTCCGGCGCCGCACTGGCCCAGGACAAGGGCAGCGTCAATCCAAAAGCGCTGCCGCCGCTCGCCAACCCGAACGATCCCAAGCTCGGTGCCAAGGAACTGTTCGCGCGAAAACTGTTGCCGTCGAAAGGGCCGGCGCACGTCATCGGCTCCTACGTCAAGGGCTGCATCGGCGGCGCCGAGCCGATGCCGCTGAACGGCGACAATTGGCAGGTGATGCGGCTGTCGCGCAATCGCAATTATGGTCATCCCGCGACGATCGCGCTGATCAAGCGGCTCGCCGCCAAGGCGCGCAAGGACGCCGGCTGGCCGGGCATCCTGGTCGGCGACATCGCCCAGCCCCGCGGCGGGCCTGCGCTGTCCGGCCACGCCAGCCATCAGATCGGCCTGGATGCCGACATCTGGATGACGCCGATGCCGGACCATCGCCTCTCCCGCGAGGAGCGCGAGGAGATGTCGGCGGTGATGATGGTGCGGCAGGACCGGCTCGACATCGATCCGAAGGTGTTCACGCCAGGCCATGTACTGGTGCTGCGCGACGCCGCGCAGGAGCCGGCGGTGCAACGCATCTTCGTCAATGCCGCGATCAAGAAGGCGCTGTGCCGCGAGGCCAAGGGCGACCGCTCCTGGCTGTCGAAGATCCGGCCGTGGTGGGGCCACGACTATCACTTCCACATCCGCATGCACTGCCCGCCAGGTGCCGGCGAATGCGAAGGCCAGCCGTCGCAGTCCGAAGACGAAGGCTGCAAGGAGTCCGATCTCGCCTACTGGTTCAGCGATGGCGTGCTGCACCCGAAGCCGCCGCCGGAGCCGCCAAAGCCGAAGCCGCCGATGACGCTGGCGCAGATGCCGGCGGCATGCAAGGCCGTGCTGCGCGCGGCGGATGCGAAGCGGTAAAGCTCTCCGCCCGTCGTCCTAGCGAAAGCCAGGACCCATTATCTCGAAAAGGAGTCGTTGGGCGAAGGGGTAACTCCGGGTCTTCGCCAAACTTTTCCCTGTAGCTATGGATCCCGGATCTGCGCTCCGCTTCGCTGCGCTTGTCCGGGATGACGAACTGGGTAGCTGGCGCGCCATGCGAAAGGTCGCCTTTGACCTGTTCCGCCAGCCTGTTATGGTCGCCGTCAGGCGATCGCCTGACGGACCGTAAGTCCATCGGGCTTGCCGGAACAGCGCTTCCGCCGGTCGCAGCCTAACTCAACCAACGCCGTCTTGCGCGCCGCCCTTGCGTGCGCCCGGGCGCGCGCATGGAGCGCTTCTGATGTCCCGCCTTTGCATATTGTTCTCCGCCCTTGTCGTTCTGCTGTCGGCCCTCTCGCCTGCCGCCGCCGAGGACAAAAGCATCACCGTGTTCGCGGCCGCCTCGATGAAGAACGCGCTCGACGAGATCGACGCCGCCTACACCGCCAGGACCGGCGTCAAGTTCAGCGTCAGCTATGCCGCGAGCTCGGTGCTGGCCAGGCAGATCGAGCAGGGTGCGCCGGCGGACGTGTTCGTCTCCGCCGATACCGACTGGATGGACTACGCCATCGCCAGGAAGACCATCAACGAGCCGACCCGCGTCAATCTGCTCGGCAACAGCATCGTGCTGATCGCGCCGAAGGATTCAGCGATCGACAACGTCACCATCGCGCCGGGATTTGACCTCGCCACGCTCGCCGGTGACGGCAGGATCGCGACCGGCGACGTGAAGTCCGTGCCGGTCGGCAAATACGCCAAGGCCGCGCTCGAGAAGCTGGGCGCATGGCAGGCTGCCGAGCCGAAATTCGCGATGGCCGAGAGCGTGCGCGCCGCGCTGACGCTGGTCGCCCGCGGCGAGGCCAACCTCGGCATCGTCTATTCCACCGACGCCAAGGTCGAGCCCGGCGTGAAGATCGTCGGCACCTTCCCGGCGGATTCGCATCCCGCGATCATCTATCCGGTCGCAGCGACCGTGACCGCCAAGGGCGAGACCGGCGATTATCTCGCCTTCCTGCGCTCATCCGCCGCCAAGGCCATCTTCGAAAAATACGGCTTCAAGTTCCTGATCAGCCCCACCACTTGAGAATTTGCGATTTGAGGTTCTGTCACTTGATGCTTGCGGCGTGATGACCGAGATTTCTCCGGCCGAATGGACCGCGATCCTGCTTTCGCTCAGGGTCGCCGTCATCGCAACGCTTGTGGCGACGCCATTCGGCATTGCGCTGGCATGGTTGCTGGCGCGGCGCGATTTCTGGGGCAAGTCGGTTCTCGATGCGCTGGTGCATCTGCCGCTGGTGCTGCCGCCGGTCGTCACCGGCTATCTCCTGCTGCTCACCTTCGGCCGGCGCGGCCTCGTCGGCAGTTTTCTGGCCGACACTCTCGGCATCGTCTTCTCCTTTCGCTGGACTGGAGCTGCACTCGCCTGCGGCGTGATGTCGTTTCCGCTGCTGGTGCGCCCGATGCGGCTGTCGATCGAGGCGATCGATCGCCGGCTCGAGCAGGCAGCGGAGACGCTGGGCGCAGCTCCATTCAAAGTGTTCTTCACGGTGACGCTGCCGCTGGCGCTGCCCGGCGTGCTCGCCGGCATGGTGCTGGGCTTTGCCAAGGCGATCGGCGAGTTCGGCGCCACCATCACTTTCGTCTCGAACATTCCCGGCGAGACCCAGACAATTTCCTCGGCGATCTATTCGCTGATCCAGACGCCGGACGGCGACGCGGCAGCGGGCCGTCTCGTCATCGTCTCGATCGTGCTCGCGCTCGGCGCGCTGATCGCTGCCGAATGGTTTGCACGCCGCGCCACGGCGCGCCTGCACGGGAACTGATCATGCTGCAGGTCGATGTCGAAAAGCAGCTTGGCGAATTCTCGCTTGCCGCGTCCTTCACCAGCGAAGGCCGCGTGACCGGGCTGTTCGGGGCGTCCGGGGCCGGCAAGACTTCGCTGGTCAACATGATCGCGGGCCTGTTGCGCCCCGACCGCGGCACCATCGTGATCGACGGCGACGTCCTCGATGATAGCGCCGCCGGCATTCACGTCCCGACCTGGCGCCGGCGCATCGGCTATGTGTTCCAGGATGCGCGGCTGTTTCCACATCTCAATGTCGCGCAAAATCTCGACTATGGACGGCGCATGAACCGCCTCGCGCCGGATCCAGCGCAGTACAAGCGCATCGTCGACCTGCTCGATATCGGCGCCCTGCAGGATCGCCGTCCCGGAAAACTCTCCGGCGGCGAGCGCCAGCGTGTCGCGCTCGGACGCGCGCTGCTGTCGCGGCCGCGCCTGCTGCTGCTTGACGAGCCGCTCGGCGCGCTCGACGAGGGCCGCAAGCTGGAGATCCTGCCCTATCTGGTGCGGCTGCGCGACGAAGCCAACGTGCCGATGGTCTATGTCAGCCACGACGTCGCCGAGCTGCGCCAGCTCGCGACCCAGATCGTGATGCTAAAGCAGGGGCAGGTCGTGTCGTTCGGCGGGGTGAAGGTGCTCAGGTGAGGGACGCCCGCGCAACATCCCCCGCTGTCGTCCCAGCGAAGGCCGGGACCCATACCGCGTGATCTACCAAGAGAGCGCAGTGTACCGGCAAAGAAAGAGTAACTGCTAGCCGTCGCCAAACTACTTCCTGTGGTTATGGGTCCCGGCCTTCGCCGGGACGACACCGGGGCTCACCGCGCCTTCCGCCGCCTCGGCTTCACTGCCGCGAACACGCTCGTCAAATCCTCCGCTGCCGGCGCCGCATCATCGTCCAGATGCAGGCGGCTTTCGACGTGGAGGAAATGCTCGCGCGAGACGGCGATGGCGCGGGCGAGGTCGCGGGTGCGGAGCGCCTCGACGATGGCGCCGTGCTCGTCGACGGCACAGATCGAATCGGTTGCGGGCTCGTAAACCGAGACCATCACCGAGGACCGGCTGAGCAGATCGGCGAGGAAGCGCGAGAGCTCGGCATTGCCGAGCGCCTCGACCAGATAGACATGGAATGCGCCGGACAGCCGCACGGAAGCTGCGCGGTCGCCGCGCGTGGCGGCGGCGCGCTCCTCGGCAAGATGGGCGTTGAGCCGATCGATCAAGGCATCGTCGATATGGCGGACGAGCTGTGTCAGCACGCCGGCCTCGAGCACACGATGGGCCTCGTAGACGCTGCGGACATCGTCGAGCGTCGGCCGCGGCACCCGGGCGCCGCGATTGGGAAACATCTCCAGCCGCCGCTCCGCACCGAGCCGATGCAGCACCTTGCGGATGCGCTCGCGCGATACGCCAAAAATCTCGGCGAGCGGCGGCTCGGCAAGCTTCGTTCCCGCCTTCAGCTTGCCCTCCAGCAGCGCGTGCAGGATGGCCTGATAGACCGCCTCGTCCTCTGCCGGATTGGCCTTGCCGTTTCTCTTGCCGCTTCCCTTGCCGGTTCGCCTGCGCTGCGTCGCCATGACGATAGCTAGGCCCAAAGGATGCGCAGCGTCACCTCCAAAAAATGTGCACATCTGCCGCGCCGCTACAGCGTCGGCCTGGAGATCATGATATCATATTGAAATATCTACTTGATACGTAAATGTGCACATTTGGCATGGCGCTTGCTGCACGTTCGTTGCAAGCTTTACGCACAACAAACGGGAAATGCCAATGCACACCCCTTCCCGACGCAGCGTTTTGACATCCGGCGCGGCCTTGGCCGCGATCATCGCCGCCCCGGGGCGCCTGCGCGCCGCGCCCAGGGAGATCGTCATCGGCGGTCCCGCGGGCGCCGCGAAATATTTCAACGCCGATCTGTTTCCGGTGCTGGAGAAGAAGCTCGACTGCAAGGTGCTGTACGAGGGCACCAACTCGCTGACCAATCTCCAGAAGATGCAGGCCGACAAGGCCGCGCCGAAGATCTCGGTCGTCATCATGGACGATCCGGTGATGCTGCCAGCCGCTAGCGATGGCCTGATCACCAAGATGTCGGCCTCGTCGATCGCCAATCTCGGCAAGCTGGTCGACGGCTCGGTGCATCAGGACGGCCTGTGGGCGAATTATCAGCGGCCGTGGGCCGGCATTGCCTATTCGACCAAGCGCATGAAGACCGCGCCGGCAAAATGGGCCGATCTGTGGGACGCGAAATATGCCTCCAAGGTAATCGTGCCGTCGCTGTCGAACACCGAGGGCTTCTGGACGCTGCTCGCAGCCGCCCATATCGAGACCGGCAAGCCCTACAAGGAAGCGCAGTACGAGATCGATGCTGCCTTCAAGAAGGTGAAGGAGCTGAAGGCGAATCTGCTCAACGTCTATACCAACGCGCCGCAGGCCATCAATCTGATGGAGCAGGGCGAGGCCTGGATGATCGGCGGCCAGTTTTCCGCCTACACGCTGATCCGAAAAGCGGACGGCTCGCCGGTCGATCTCGCCGTGCCGCAGGATGGCGGCTTCGCCATGCCATCCGGCATCGCGAAGGTGAACGGCGCACCGGCCGGTGATCTCGCGGATGCCGTGATCGACTTCTTCCTGAGCCCGCAGGCGCAGACCATCCTCGCCGACAAGGCTTTTGTTGCGCCGACCAACAAGGGCACGCCGACGCCGGCGGGCTTTCCGGATCCCGCCTCGCTGTTCGCGCCGGACTGGGCGTTCGTCGCCAAGAACCGCGCCTCCTGGGTCGACCGCTGGAGCAAGGAGATGACATGAGCGAGGCCGCCCCGCATCTCGTCGTTCGCAGCGTCTCCAAAAAATACGGACCGACCACGGTTCTGGACCACATCGACCTGACCATCCGCCGCGGCGAGTTGGTGACGCTGCTCGGCCCTTCCGGCTGCGGCAAGACCACGTTGCTGCGCGCCATCGCAGGGCTGGCGCAGCCCGACACCGGCAAGGTCGAGCTTGCCGGGCGCGACATCACCAACGTGCCGCCGCACAAGCGCAATGTCGGCGTGGTGTTCCAGAGCTACGCGCTGTTTCCGCATCTCACCGTCGCCGGCAACGTCGCGTTCGGGCTGAAAGTGCGCGGCGCGGCCAAGCGCGAGATCGACGCCGCGGTCGAGCGTGCCTTGTTGCTGGTCAAGCTCGGCCATCTCGGCGGCCGACGCATCTCGGCGCTGTCCGGCGGGCAGCAGCAGCGCGTGGCGTTGGCGCGCGCGATCGCGGTCGAGCCAGATGTGCTGCTGTTCGACGAAGCGCTCTCCGCGCTGGATCGCAAGCTGCGCGAGGAAATGCAGGTCGAGCTGCGCCGCCTGCTCCAGGAGGTCAAGGCGACCGCGATCTTCGTGACGCACGACCAGGACGAGGCGCTGACCATGTCCGACCGCGTCGCGGTCATGAACAAGGGTCGGATCGAGCAGCTCGCGGAGCCGCGCGAGCTGTACTTGCGCCCGGCCAGCCTGTTCGCGCTCAACTTCGTCGGGCTCTCGACGCGGATTTCCGGAACCGTGCTTGCTGCCAATAACGGCAAGGTCGACGTCGAGACCAGGGTCGGCCGCCTGTCGGCGCTCGGCAATTTTCAGGCAGGCTCCTCCGTCATCGTCGCCGCGCGCCCCGAGCAGCTTCGGATCAGTGAGCAAGGCGAGGCGAACTCGGCGGCCGGCCGCGTCCGCTCTGTGGTGTTCCAGGGCTCGCGCACGCTGGTCGAAATCGACGCCGGCGCCGGCGAGAGCCTGCTTGCCGAACTTTCCGGGCGCGACGGCGCGCTTCCGCGCGTGCATGACGAGATCCGCCTGAGCTGGCCGGTCGCCGAGACCTTTGCGTTTCCGATGGAGGCGCAGGCATGACCGAGGCGGCACTTCCCGCGCCGATGGCGGCGCCCTTGGTCGATCGCGAGCGGGTCGCGGCAATCGGTCTTGTGCTGCCGTCGTTCCTGATCATCGCCGGCGTGTTCGCGCTGCCGCTGCTGCTGCTGCTCGGCGTCAGCATCGTCGATGCCAACGGGCTGACCTTCGCCCATTACAAACGCCTGCTCGGCACGCCCTATTATCTCGGCGTAATCTGGAATTCGCTGCGATTGGGGCTGCTGACCACGCTGATCGCTTTCCTGATCAGCTATCCCGCCGCCTTCGCGCTGGCGCGGGCACGTGGCGCCTTGCGCTCGCTGCTGCTGGCGACGCTGCTCCTGCCGCTCGCGGCCAGCGTCATCGTCAAGGCGTTCGCCTGGACCATCCTGCTGCGCAGCGACGGTATCGTCAACGAGACGCTGATCGCGCTCGGCGTCATCGAAGACCCGATTCGGATGATCTTCACCGAGACCGCGCTGATCGTCGGCGCCGTCAACATCTTCCTGCCCTTCATGATCCTGCCGATCTACGCGATCGTGGCCCAGCTCGATTCCCGCTACGCTGAAGCCGCCGCCACGCTCGGCGCCTCGCCGCTCGTGACGTTTGTTCGCGTAATCTTGCCGCTGACCCTGCCCGGGATCATCGCCGGCGTGGCGCTGGTGTTCTCGCTCTCGGTCTCCGCCTATGTGGTGCCGACGCTCCTGATCGGCGAAAAATATCCGACGGTCGCGACCGCGATCGCAAAAGCTTATCTTTTGGCGCGCGAGCCCGGCTTCGGCGCCGCGGCCGGCGTCGTGCTGCTCGCCATCGCCATCGCCGTCGTTACGCTGAGCGCGCGGATGTCGCGGGAGCCGAAGTGATGGCGCGGGCCGCAATCGTCGTCTGCTGGGTGATGGCCATCGCGCTGGCCCTGTTCCTGCTCGCGCCGTTGCTGGTGATCGCGGCCGCGAGCTTCTCGCCCACGCCGGTGTTCGACCTGCCACTGACCGGCGCATCGATGCGCTGGTACGGCAAGATCGGTCGGCTCGACGGCTTCTGGCCGTCGCTGCTGCTGTCACTTCAGATCGCACTGCTGTCGACCGCGATCTCGCTGGTCTGCGGCACCCTGGCGGCAATCGCCATTGCACGCGGAAAGCTGCCAGGCGCCGAAATTTTTGCCACCGCGCTGGTCTCGCCGCTGATGATGCCGGGCCTCGTGCTCGGCATCGCGCTGCTGCAAGGCTTTCGCGCGGTCGGGTTCACCGCGCCCTGGGCGACGCTGCTGGTCGCGCATCTCGTCATCACGCTGCCTTACGTCGCGCGCACCATGATCGCGGGGCTTTCGCGGTTCGACTTCACGCTGATCGAAGCTGCGCGCACGCTCGGCTGCACCTATCCCGGCAGCGTGCTGCGCGTGATGGTGCCGGCGTTGGCTCCGTCGTTCCTGATCGCCGGCATCTTCTCGTTCCTGGCGTCGTTCGACAATTATCCGGTGTCGATCTTCCTCGCCGACGTCCGCACCAAGACGCTGCCGATCCGCATGCTGCAATATATCGAGGAAGCGCCCGATCCGACGCTCGCGGCGCTGTCCACCCTGATCCTCGCCGGCACGGTGGTCCTGCTGTTCGTCAGTGACCGCGTCGTCGGCCTGCATCGCATGGCCGGAACCTCGGACTGATCCATGAGCGAACCAAAACATCACGTCTCACAGCGCGACTTTACCGGCTATCGCGGCAAGCCGCCGAACCCGCGCTGGCCGAACGGCGCGCGCATTGCGGTGTCGCTGGTGGTGAATTTCGAGGAGGGCTCGGAGTTCTCCGTCAACGACGGCGACGCGAACAACGAGGCGATCTATGAGGTCGTGCACCGGCTCGACGGCCCGGATTCCTGCATCGACAGCCATTTCGAATACGGCACGCGCGCCGCCTGGTGGCGGATCATGGACCTGTTCGACGCGTACGGCGTCAAGGTGACCGTCAGCTCCTGCGGCCGCGCGGTCGAACGCTCACCCGACCTCGCGCGCGATGCCATCGCCCGCGGCCACGAGGTCTCGGCCCATGGCTGGCGCTGGCAGAGCCACGCCGAGATGGACGAAGCCAGCGAGCGCAAGGTGATCGCCAGAACAGTGGCGGCGATCGAGCGCGCCACCGGGCAGCGCCCGGTCGGCTGGCACACGCGCTCGGCGACATCGCCGAACACGCGGCGCCTGCTGGTCGAGGATGGCGGCTTTCTCTACGACAGCGACGCTTACAACGACGACCTACCCTACTATTTGGACGTCGCTGACAAGCAGCACCTGATCTTGCCCTACGCCTTCGACACCAACGACATGCAGTATTACAACGCCTCACGCTTCAACGGCGCCGATTTCGCCGATTATGTCATCGACGCCTTCGAGTGGCTCAAGCGCGAGGGCGAGACGTCGCCGAAGATGATGTCGATCGGCCTGCACCTGCGCATGATCGGTCGCCCTGGCCGGATCGGCGCGCTGAACCGGATCTTGTCGCACATCACGGGAAGCGGCGCCGCGTGGATCGCGCCGCGCGCGGCGATCGCGCGGCACTGGATGACGGCGGGGCCGGCGGAGACGTGATCCTCGCCGATACCGTTAAGGTTGATCGGCGCTACCAGCCGCGATCGACGTTGCGCACCTCGCCCGTCCTGGCGTCCACGTCGACCTCGATCCAGCGGCCGGCGCGATCACGGCCTTCGATCTGCCATTCATCGCCGAGGAACTGGGTGTGCGAGACAGTCATGACGCCGATATCGGTGGCGACATCGAGCGCGGCCTGCATCGATATCTGGTCGCCCGTATCATAGGCCATCGCCGGCGCCGCCGATCCGAGGCCGATTGCGACAATGGCCGGCAAGATGAGTTTTCGCATGGACTGCTCCTGTCGAATGGTTTGACCGCTATGCCTTGAGAACGAGCGGCGTGGCGGAGCGTTCCGGGGGGTAGGGTCATGAAGCCGCGCAAATCCACGGCGGTTGCGGCGATTCAGTGGCGGTTCCCTATCTGAAACCGTCATTCCGGGGCGCCCGAACGGCGAGCCTGGAATCCATTTCGCCACACGTTCTGAGGTGAGGATGGATTCCGGGTTCGCGCCAGTGCGCGCCCCGGAATGACATTGGGAATTAAACCCCCGCTACCGAGGTCCACAGGTCCGCGAGCTTGCGACGCAACATCTGCATGCGTGTCAGCGGCGCGGGCGTCTCCTCGTCTTCAGGCAGACGCAGGCCGACGACGTTGACGCGGCCGCCGGAGATGCTGCGTGCGACGAGCACGATCGTGTCAAGCGCAAGCTCCGCCCCCTCCTTCGGCGCACGGTCGAGATGGACGTCGAAATAATCAGCCAGCGTCAGCTTGCCCTCGTCGTCACCAACCTGCACGCCGTAGATCTCGGCGAGCTCAGCAAGGGTGTGCTCGCCGGAAACCATGAAGTCGCCGAGCAGATGCGGATCTGGCACCGAGCTCGGCTGCATGTCGACGAAGAAGCGATCCAGCGACTCCGATTTTTCCGGCGGCGCCAGCAGATAGATGTAGTCGCCCGGCGCGATCGGGTCGGCTTCCGTGGGCGTCAGGATGCTCTCGTTGCGGATCACCAGCGTCGGCTTGGACCAGGACGGGATCAGCCCGCGGCGGAAGTACAGGCTCTTGGGCCGCACCGGATAGCCGACGAGCTGCTGCTCGAGCTGACCGGGCAGATCGAGCTCGACCCGGCGCGGACCGCGCTCGGCGCGCGGCAGCGCCACGTGCAGCTTGCGCGCCGCCGGCGCCAGCGTCCAGCCTTGCAGCAGGAGCGAGATGATGACCACGACGAAGGCGACGTCGAAATAGAGGTAGGCCTTCGACAGGCCCACCAGCATCGGGATCGACGCCAGGAAGATCGCGACCGCACCGCGCAGGCCGGTCCACGCGATGAATATCTTTTCGCGCCAGTTGAACCGGAACGGCGCGAGGCAAAGAAAAACCGCGATCGGCCGCGCAACCAGCATCAGGACCAAAGCGATCCCGACCGCCGGCAACACGCTGGCGCCGAGCCGGCTCGGCGAGACCAAGAGGCCGAGCAGGACGAACATCACGATCTGCGCCAGCCAGGTCGCCGCGTCCAGGAAGGCAACCACCGAATTATGCGCGCGCGTCGGCCGGTTGCCGATGACGATGCCGGCCAGATAGACCGCGAGGAAGCCGGAGGCATGCATGATCTGCGAACCGCCGAAGATGACGAGCGCGCCGGTAGTCACGAAGGGTGCATGCAGGCCCTGCGGCAGCGCCACCTGGTTGAGCGCGATCACGACCAGTCGCCCGCCGATGACGCCGACGATGGCGCCCAGCGCCGCCTCCTGGACGAACTCGATCAGCACGTGCCCCGCCGTGCTCGACCCCAGCGAGATATATTCGACCAGCATCAAGGTGAGGAAGATGGCGAAGGGGTCGTTGGTGCCGGATTCCGCCTCCAGGGTCGCACCGACGCGCGGGCGCAGGCGAAGACCCTGGGTATGCACCAGCAGGAACACTGCGGCCGCGTCCGTCGAGGCCACCACGGCGCCGATCAACAGCGACTCCGTCCAGTTGAGGTCGAGCGCATATTTCGCGAACGGCGCAGTGATCAGCGCGGTCAGGAGCACGCCGGCGGTCGCGAGCATCACGGAGGGCGCGAGCACGGTGCGGATGCTGGCAAAGCGTGTCCTTAAGCCGCCGTCGAACAGGATCAGCGCCAGCGCCACCGAGCCGACCAGATAGGTGGTGCGGACGTCGTCGAACTGCAGCTGCCCGGGACCGGACTCGCCGGCCAGCATGCCGATCACGAGAAAGACGAGCAGCAAGGGCGCGCCGAAGCGCAGCGCAAGCAGGCTTGACAGGATACCGGCCAACACCAGGACGGCGCCGAGCAATATGGCGAGGCTGACAGAATCGAGGGAGGCCATCCACCTTCCGGGTGCAAATCGCTGGAAAGGCATCCTTATCGTCGGCACACTCCCGCGCCAACCCATTTTCGCCCGCTCGCGGCAATCTGCGCGTATTTTGCGGTCTTAACTCGGATCGCATGCCGGTGTATCGATGGCTCGGCCGCGTGCTTTGTGGGATTCTACGGCGCCCTCGAATCAAATCTTCCCGCCCGCCTTCCGACGAGACCTCCCGATGGACATGGACCTCAAAGACTTCATGGAGTTCGTGCAGACCACCGCGCGCAGCGTCGGGGCGGAAATCTCTTCGCCGTGGTTCTACCTGCAATTCGGTCTCATTCTGGTCGCGGCCGGCATCGCCTATGCCGCCGAGGCCGGCGTTCGCAACCGCGTCGACATGACCTCGCTGGCGATGCGCTGGCCGCTGCCGCTCCGGCATTTCGTCCGCGTGATGGTCACGAGTGCCTCGACGGCAGTGTTCACCCTGCTCGTGATCGTCTCGCGCGTCGTGATGTATCACGCCACGTGGCCGAGCCGCAGCTATCTGCTGATGGTCGCCGCCAAGCTGGGGTTCGCCTGGCTCGCGATCCGGCTCTTGACCTCGGTGCTGCGCAACGCCTTCATCGTCAAGCTGGTGTCGATCACGGCATGGTTCGTTGCAGCCCTTTCCATCACCGGCCAGCTCGATGCGACGGTCGATTTGCTCGACTCCTATGCGATCGTGCTCGGCGGCCTGCGGCTGACGCCGCTTTTGGTGATCAAGGCCGGCGCGCTTCTGCTGTTCGCGCTCTGGCTCACCAACATCGCCAGCAATTTCGCCGAGAGCCGGATCAACTCGACCACCGATTTGACGCCGTCGGTGCAGGTGCTGCTGGTCAAGATCATCCGCATCGGGCTGCTCGCGGTCGCCATCGTGATCGCGCTCGGCTCGGTCGGCATCGACCTGTCGGCGCTCGCGGTGTTCTCCGGCGCGGTCGGCGTCGGCATCGGTATCGGCCTGCAGAAGATCGTCGCCAATTTCATCTCGGGCATCATCCTGCTCGCCGACAAATCGGTGAAGCCGGGCGACCTTGTCACCATCGGCGACAATACGGGGCGCATCAGCGCGATGAAGACGCGCTATATTTCCGTCGCCGCCGGGGACGGGCGCGAATTCCTGGTGCCGAACGAGGATCTGGTGACGCAGAAGGTCGTCAACTGGACCTATACCGACAAGAACACGCTGGTGAAGATCGCCTTCGGCACCAATTACGACGCCGATCCACGGCTGGTCTGCAAGCTCGCCGCCGAGACCGCCGCCGCCCATCCCCGCGCGCAGAAGGGCAAGCCGCCGAACAGCATTTTGACCGAGTTCGCGGAAGCCGGGATGAAGTTCTCGCTGACCTTCTGGATTGCCGATCCCGACGGCATGGACAGCGTCAAGAGCGACGTGATGCTGGCGCTGTGGGACGCCTTCAAGCGCGAGGGCATCCGGGTTCCCTATCCCGTCCGCGAAATCCGCATCCGCGGCGGCGCGCTGCCGGTCGAAACCACCGTAGAAGTCCCGAATTAAGCCAGCTTTCGGGCGCACGGCAGGCTTTGGCTTGCATGAAGGCCGGCAATCATTAAATTAGGACCCGAAATCAAGCCTTTCCGCCGACATCGAGATCAGCCCCGAGCCCGTAAAGACCCTATGATGAGCTACGTCGAAGCCTCCGATACCTCCCTGCGCAAGACCGGACAGATCAAGCTGCATGGGCCGAGTGCCTTTGCCGGGATGCGCAAGGCGGGTGCGCTGGTGTCGAAGTGCCTCGATGAGCTCACCGACATCGTCAAGCCCGGCGTGCCGACCGAGCGCATCGACGAATTCGTCCGCGAGTTCGCCTTCAGCCATGGCGCCTATCCGGCGACGCTGATGTATCGCGGCTATCGCTACTCGACCTGCACCTCGCTCAATCACGTGGTCTGCCACGGCATGCCCGGCGACCGCCCGCTCAAGGAAGGCGACATTGTCAACATCGACGTCACCTTTATCCTCGACGGCTGGTATGGCGATTCCAGCCGGATGTATGCGGTGGGTCCGATCGCACGCAAGGCCGAGCGGCTGATCGAGGTGACGTATGAAGCCATGATGCGCGGCATCGCAGCGGTGAAGCCCGGCGCCACCACCGGCGACATCGGCCACGCCATCCAGAGTTTCGTCGAGCCGCAAGGCATGAGCGTGGTGCGCGACTTCTGCGGCCATGGTCTCGGACGCATGTTCCACGACGAGCCGAACATCATCCATATCGGCCGGCCCGGCGAGGGCGTGCAGCTCAAGCCCGGAATGTTCTTCACCATCGAGCCGATGATCAATCTCGGCAAGCCACATGTAAAGATCCTGTCCGACGGCTGGACCGCGGTGACCCGCGACCGCTCGCTCTCGGCGCAGTTCGAGCACTCCGTCGGCGTCACCGCCACCGGTGTCGAGATTTTCACACTGTCGGAGCGGCACAGCGAGAAGCAGGTCGGGTGAACGTTTGGGGCGCCGGCTGCTGCCGCCGTAGCCAAATCAGTATAAGGCAGATTTGCCACCGCAATTGACGGTTGCAAAAGAACTGACCCGCGGCGACGCTGGCGGCCGATGCCCGCCAAAACCGACCACGACAAGAGCAAGCCTGAGTACGCGCCGCACTATCTCGGCCATCGCGAGCGGCTGCGCGAACGTTTCTACAGCGCGGGCGCGGATGCGCTCAGCGACTACGAGCTCTTGGAGATGGCGCTGTTTCCGGCGCTGCCCAGGCGCGACACCAAGCCGCTCGCGAAGATGCTGATCAAGACCTTTGGCTCGTTCGCCGAAGTCGTGCACGCGCCGGTGGCGCGGCTGCGTGAGGTCGAGGGCGTAGGCGAGGCCGCTATCAACCAGCTCAAGCTGATCGCAGCGGCAGCGCACCGCGTCGCCAAGGGCGAGGTGAACACCCGCAACGCGCTGTCGTCCTGGAACGAGGTGATCGACTATTGTCGCACCAGCATGGCGTTTGCCGACAAGGAGCAATTCCGCCTGCTGTTTCTCGACAAGCGCAACCAGCTGATCGCCGACGAGGTGCAACAGACCGGCACCGTCGACCACACCCCGGTCTACCCGCGCGAGGTGATCAAGCGCGCTCTGGAGTTATCCGCGACCGCGCTGATCCTGGTGCACAACCATCCCTCCGGCGATCCCTCGCCCTCGCAGGCCGACATCCAGATGACCAAGGCGATCATCGACATCGCCAAGCCGCTCGGCATCGCCGTGCACGACCACATCATCGTCCGCAGAAGCGGACATGCGAGTTTGCGCGGGATGCGGCTGATCTGACCCGCGGCCGAATTGCGCTTTTCGTGTTGTGTCGCTAGGAATTTGACACCGCGCCGACACTTTGAGTGAAGATGCATGCCACGGCTGTCTCATCTGGATCAAGCCGTCGTCCCTGAGGCTAAGATCGTGAGCTATCTGTTGAGCGTCCGTCATTCCGGCGGGCGCGCGAAAGCCCGATTCCTTGAGGGCTTCGGGTTTCGTGCCAAGGATTGGCGCATACTGCGTGACGCCTTAATCGCCCACGCGACAGCAAACGATACCGCTGCATTGCACCAAACCCGGTTCGGCACCAGATATGAGATCGACGGCCCGCTGCCGACGCCAGACGGTCGCAACCCGGTGGTTCGCGTGGTATGGTTTGTGGAGTCGCAGGAAACCGCCCCGCGCCTGGTGACGTTGGTGCCGAGAAGGATCGCTACCCCATGATCGATGAACTGGACCTCGTCGTCTTGAAGCGCGATTTGCCCGCGGAGCGACTGACCGCCGGTGATGTTGGCACCGTTGTCTTGGTGCATCAGCAAGATGCCGGCTATGAAATTGAGTTCACGACGCTATCGGGTGACACCGTTGCGGTCGTGACCCTTGATGCGGCCGATGTGCGACCGGTCGAGCCACGCGAGATCGTTCACGCGCGCGCGGTGAGCTGACTGCGGGTGCTGGGCGGCGAATTCTCGTCGGCTGCCATCACCCCATGCAGAAAATCCGGCTCCCGATGAAACCTGTAGTGCCCCGAAATGAACGGATGAATCCGGATCAGAACTTTATGCTGTTCCTTCGCGAAGCATTGGAAGCGTCCTGGGATCGACAAACTGATTACGGAGCCTCCGAAAAAGCTGGCAATCCCACGCTTGGTCAGTGCTATCCAACCTCGCGAGTGGAGCTATCGCCCAAAGTTGGTGACGGCTCTCGCGAGTGGTGCAGCACTACTATCCGGCAACTGAAATCATCAAGGGTAAAGTCTAGACGGGGGGGGAGAGAGAGAAGAGAGAGAGAGAGAGAAGAAATTCACTTTTGGAATGCTCTCCCTGCTGGCGATTGCTGGTATCACATTGACCTCAGCTGGCGGCAATTTCCCGCAGGCTCCGTGAGCCGAGACTTCGTTGTGCTCGATCATCAACGGTTAGATGACAGTGAGGTCACGCTCGAACGTTGTGCTCTTTTGTTGAAGCGCGTCGAGAGCTACTTGCGTAAGCTGCGTGCAACCGATCCTCGGCCAGATCCAAGCCCTTACCAGATCCAAGCCCTTAAATGACGCCTCGGTCGCAACTGGTGTCTCTTCTGTTTACCCGTCTCGGACCCAGGTTGACGAAACAGAATGTCGTGTTGAGCCTCAAGCCGACTTGAATTCGTGAACACCCGTGATCAACAAGCAGACTGCGAGAGGCTCCGTAACGTGGCGATTACAAACCGTCACGGCATATAGTCCCCTATTGACGTCCCCAGCGCCTTCTTCAACCGGAAAAACGAAAGTGTACTCAATCCGATAGCAGCGGTGGTCGTTTCATGCACAACCACCCCTCCGGCGATCCCTCTCCGTTGCAGGCCGACATCCAGATGACCAGGCGATCATCGACATCGCAAAGCCGCTGGGGATTGCCGTGCACGACCATATCATCGTCCGTCGAAGCGGGCATGCGAGTTTGCGCGGAATGCGGTTGATCTAGACATCTCCAACCAGGTGAAAGCAGACAATGAGCGACTGGCTGCATAATTTGCCGGTGCCCGGGATGGCGCTGGTGATCTTTGGCTTCACGTACCTGCTCGCGGCGGTGGTCTTCGCGGCCGTTGCCATGCTCGCGACGGGCGAGCGCGCAAAATCGCTCAAGACGATCTCGCCGGGCATGCTGCCGGTGCTCGGCATCATCTTCGGCCTGTTCGTTGCCTTCACTGCGGCGCAGGTCTGGGGTGACAGCGACCGCGCCGGCGCCGCGGTGAGCCGCGAGGCCAGCGCACTGCGCAGCGCCGTGCTGCTGGCTGCCGGCCTGCCGCCGGAGCAGGAGACCCGGCTACGCGGGCTCGTCAGGGACTATGTCGGGCAGGCCGTGACGGCGGAATGGCCGATGATGGCGCATCAGGAGGTGACGCTGAAGGCGACGCCGCCGGCGCTTGCCGAGGCATTGCATCTCGTCGTCGCGATGACGCCGCAAGGGCCGGGCCAGGAAACCATTCAGCGCGAGATCATCGTCACGCTGGAGCAGGCGCTGGATGCGCGACGGCAGCGGATCATCGTCAGCCTCGTCGCGGTAAACTCGGTAAAATGGCTGTGCCTGTACCTCCAGGCAGTCTGCGCCTTGGCGGTGATCGGCCTCGTTCATTGCGACAACCGCCTGGCATCGGCCATCGCAATGGGCCTGTTCGCGACCGGCGTCGCCACCTCGGTTCTCTTAATCGCCGCGCACGATCGGCCGTTTACGGGCCAGATATCCGTCTCTCCGGAGCCGCTGCGCCAGATCATGCCGGAGGAAGCAGCGCGACGAACGTGACCTCGGCGCCGTCGAGATAGCGCTGGCGCCGGTCAGTGACGGCTCAATAGCAATATCGCGGATTGACCCGGACGTAATAGCCATCCGGACGCTGCATGTAGCAGCCCTGCTGATAGGCATAATAGCCGGAGCGGCGGCGATCGCCTTCGGAGGCGATTGCGGCGCCGGTGCCGGCACCGACGACGGCGCCGATCGCGGCCCCGCGGCCGCCACCGAGCGCGCCACCCACAATGGCCCCGCCAACGCCGCCGAGGATCGCGCCGCCGATGGCGTCCTGCGCCACGGCGTCATGAACCGGCATCGCCATGGCAACGCTCAGGCACGCTGAAATTCCAAGACCTCGTCCAAGACCTCGAAGCATCCCAAGCCCTCCCTTATGGTGGTGTAAGTCATAGCGCCGGAGGCGGATTCGGGCCAGAACAATCGCGGGCCGCCGCCGATGACGTGCTTCACGCGACGGCGCCGCAGCCTCTGATCGAGGGCGGCCAAGTCCGCGTGCAACGCACACGCCCACAATATCATGTCAGGGATCGACCCAGCGCTGCACGGCCTCGGCGGTGTCGGCCGGCGTCGTGTTGAAGCAGATCGCGGCGTTCGGTGCCAGCCGATGGACGAGGTTGAGCACCTTCTCGAACAGCAGCAGGCGCTCCTTCGGTTCGCGCAGGCCCGCGCCGATCACGATGCAGTCGAAGCTCTCGTCGCGCAATGCTGCTGTCACGCCGGCTTCCGCAGTCTCGTCGAGATCGATCAGGCAGCTCGTGACTTCGTAGCCGAGATCGCGCAGGCGCAGCAGTTGCGCCTCGATATAGCCGCGCACGTGCTCCGGCGTGATCTGCGGGAATGCGCCATAATCCGCGTTGCCGGGCTCGATGCCGATCGCGAGGACGCGCCTGGCCATGCAGCTCTCCTTGCCAAACAACCTCCATAGCTAACGGATGGCTGGCCTTGCCGGTTCCCGGACATTGGCTCCAGCAGCTATGCTGATTTCCCGCTGAGCGTGTAAGCCATTTCACATGCGCCAGGCCGGCGCTCTGCCACATTCAAGAGATCACGCTGGAGTCACGCCGTGATGACGGCACATGGCTCACACCTGATTTGCACGAAGACCCGATATTTCATCAATTTACGGGAGGCAGGAAATGGTGTCTTTCGACAGCCTGAAAAGCGAATACGAGCGAAACTGGGCCAATCTCGAAATCCGGCCTGCACGCCTCGAGGATGCGAACGCGGTCGCCCGCAAGGCTATCAAGGGCAAGGCTACCTATCAGCAGGTCGAGCGGCTGACCGACGTGCCCTGGCATTTCATCGCGCTCTGCCATTATCGCGAATCCAACTTCGATTTCGATACCTATCTCGGCAACGGCGAGTCGCTGCATCGCGCGACGAGTATCGTTCCGAAAGGCCGCGGCCCGTTTGCGTCGTTCGTGGATGGCGCGGTGGACGCACTGAGGATCGAAAACTACGTCGGCGCGAAAGACTGGGGCGTCGCGCGAACCCTGTTCCGGCTCGAGGGCTTCAACGGCTTCGGCTATCACGCCAAGGGCTGCAACTCGCCCTATCTCTATGGCGGCTCGACGCTGTACGGCCCGCCCGAGGCGAGCGCCGGCAAATTCGTCCGCGATCATGTGTTCGACCCGAGCCACGTCGATTCCCAACTCGGAACGGCGGTGATCCTGCACGCTATGATGTCGCTCGATTCCTCGATCAATCTGGACGGCAGCCCGCAGATCGCCGGCCGCGCCGAACCCGAGGACGATGTGGCTCCGACGGTTGTTCTGATGCAGCAGGCGCTCAACCGGCTCGGCGCCAATCCGCCGCTGGCCGAGGACGGCATCTGCGGGCCGAAGACCAAGGCCGCAGTCTCGCAGTTTCAGCAGCAGAACGGCCTCAGGGACACCGGACTTCTCGATGGTGCCACGATGGCCGCCCTCACGCGCGGCACGCAGGCGGGCCCCATCGGACAAACCGGCGATCTGTCCCAGATCCTGAAGCGAGTGGAGGATCTTGCGCAATTGCTGCGGCCCTCCGCCGGAGGCGTAACGCCAGGCGGTGCGACCCCGGGAGGCGTGACATCAGGCGGCAGTTTGCCGGCAACCAACGATCCGATCGGCTTGCTGGAGCGGCTGTTCGGTCTCATCAACAAGACGGCGCCAATGCCTGGGACGGTCAAGCCGACCAGCGCCGCTCCCGTCGACCAGTTGAAGCAGGTGGTCGACCTGCTCGGCGCGGTCCTCAACAAGGACGGCAAGCCCGTCCTCGGCCAGGTCAACGGCGCGCTCGGCGAGACCATCGGCAAGCTCCTCGATGGCAAGAAGACGGCGCTCGGGATCGGCGGCTCGCTGATCACCGCGCTGCTCTCGGCGGTGACGGCGAGCCCCAACGCAGGCGGACTTGCCGGGCTGTTCGGAACGATCGTGTCGGCGGTGCCGGGCCTTGGCCAGTTCGCGATGCCGATCTCGCTGGCACTCGCGGCCTGGGGCGTGCTCGGCAAGCTGGAGAAATGGGCGCAAGGCACCGCGCCGCCGCCGAAGACGACGACGTGACGAGATAGAGCGATGAGATCGGGCTTGATGCTTGCCCGCGGAACAGGTGCACTCCCTCTCCCGCTTGCGGTCGCTTGCGGGGGAGGGTCGGGGTGGGGGTATCTCCACAATGTAGAGCCTCTGTGTGGAGGGAGCCCCACCCGGCGCTTCGCGCCGACCTCCCCCGCAAGCGGGAGAGGTTTGCACCGAGCCTGCGGCTTCGCGCGTCGGCGGCGCCTACTGACGCAGCATGATCAGGGGATCGGCGGTATCGGGAATGCGCCGCCATTGCGCGTTGTCGTCAGCCTCGAACTGCCAGGCCTCGCCGGCTTTCGACATCAGGATGATCTGGCCGCGTTCGAGCCGCCATTGCGTCGGGTTGAACTGCGCGATGGTCGCGTCGCATTTCGGCTTGAGGAACACCTGGAAATTGTCCGGCCCCGCCTCTGTGTTGGTCAGCGTCAACCCGCAGACCGGCTGGCCGTTGCCGCGCACGATCGACCAGTCGCCGATCATCTGGTCCATCGACTTGGCCATCGAGCGTGCCGCGGCGAGGTCCTGCAGGATGTAGACGCCCTCACCCTGACGCAGGCCTTCGAAAATGCCGGCCTCGACCTCGGTGAAGTCGATCACGGATTCACCGGTCGCATCCTGCAAGCGAACGATGTCGAGGCCCCTGACGCTCCAGGCAACGATGTCCTTGGTGAAAGGCAGCGCGGCCTTGCAGGCCGGCTCCAGTTCCAGCCTGAAGCCCTGACCCGCGGCGTCGGCCTTGAGCGTGACGACGCAGGTCTTGCTGCGCTCGGTGGTCGAGAGCTCCCATTGTCCGGGCATCTGCTTCTTCAGGGTCGTCGTATCCTGCGCCTGCGCAGCACCAATCGCGGCAACACATGCCGCGATCACCAACGCGAGGACCCGAACAGCGGTCATCAGCGCCCCTTCACCGGCGTTTCCGCAACCGGCGTCAACGGTGCCTTGCCAGCAAACCAGGTCTTGAGATTGTCGACGACGAGCTGATCCATCGCATTGCGCGTCACCACAGACGCCGAACCGATATGCGGCAACAGCACGACGTTCTGCATGGTCTTTAGCTCGTCCGGCACGTTGGGCTCGGCCGCGAACACGTCGAGGCCGGCGGCGAGGATGGTGCCAGATTTGAGCGCCTGCACCAGCGCCGGCTCGTCGACCACGGAGCCGCGCGCCACGTTGACCAACACGCCGCGCGGGCCCAGCGCCTTCAGAACCTCGGCATTGATCATCTTGTCGGTAGCGGCGCCGCCGGGCACGATCACCATCAGCGTGTCCACCGCCTTCGCCATCTCGATCAGGTCGGGATAGTGCTTGTAGGAGACGTCCTTGGACGGATTGCGGGAATGATAGACCACCGGCACCAGCGACGCATCGAGCCGGCGCGCGATCGCCTGGCCGATCCGGCCCATGCCGACGATGCCGACCTTGCGGTCGCGCAACGAGCCGACGCTGAGGGGATAGTTCTGCGTCTGCCAGAGGCCGGAGCGCACGTAACGATCGGCCTTGATGAATTCGCGCAAGGTGGCCAGCAGAAGACCCATGGCGACGTCGGCGACCTCCTCGGTCAGCACGTCGGGCGTGTTGGTGACGATGATGTTATGCTCGCTGGCATATTTGGCATCGACATGGTCGTAGCCGACGCCAAAGCTCGCGACGATCTCGAGCTTCGGCAATTGCGACAACGAATCCTTGTCGGCTCGCACCGTGTGATAGGTCACCGCCATGCCGCGGATCTTGTCGCGGATCGCCGATGTCAGCCGCTCGAGATCGCCTCGCGTCTCCGCCTTGTGCACGACGAAATGATCGGAAAAACCGTTGTCGAGGATCGGCCGCACCGGCCCATAAATCAGAAGGTCGATCTTTTCGGACGAAATCGAACCGGCGGTCATCAGTTTTCCTTTCCAAGCGCGCTCTCATGCCAGCGCCGTAAAACGAGGTGGGAAACTAACGCCAGCAGCCCATAGATGACAATCCCGGCGAGCGACAACAGCAGCAGCGCCGCGAACATGCGGGGTATGTTCAATCGATAGCCGGATTCGGCGATCCTGTAGGCGAGCCCGGACCCCGCTCCGGCGGTGCCCGCCGCGATTTCGGCCACGACCGCACCGATCAGCGACAGCCCGCCGGCAATCCGCAGGCCGCCGAGAATATAGGGCAGCGCCGCCGGCAGCTTCAGAAAACGCAGTGTCTGCGGCGCCGAGGCGCCGTAGAGCTGGAACAGGCCGGCGAGATTCCGATCGACCGAATTGAGCCCGAGCGTGGTGTTGGACAGCACCGGGAAAAAGGCGACGATGAAGGCGCAGACGACGACAGCGGTCTGCTGCTCCAGATAGATCAGCAAAAGCGGGGCGATCGCGATCACCGGCGTGACCTGGAGAATGACGGCATAGGGGAACAGCGAATATTCCACCCATTTCGACTGGTTGAACAGCAGCGCCAGGGCGATGCCGCCGATGCTGGCCGCCACAAAACCTTCCAGCGTGGTCAGAAGCGTGGCTGCGAGCGATTGTGACAGCACGGCCCAATCATTGATCAGCGTGAGGAAGATGGCCGAGGGCGCCGGGAGCACGTAAGGCGGGATCTCCTTGACGCGGACCACCAGTTCCCAGGCGACGAGGCCGGCCGCGAACACAATGACGGGAAGCGCGAAACGCACGGCCCGTTGTGCGTCAGATGGCCTGGCGGCGATGGCAGGCTGCAGGCTCATAGCACCGACTGTCCCGAATAGGACGGCGCCAGCGCGCCAGACACCTTGCGGCAATAGTCGGCATAAGCGACCGAGGTGCGAAATTCCTCGCCGCGCGGCTCGACCGTCTCGATCCGGAGGTCCGCCTGGATGCAACCGGGCCGCGACGTCATGACCACGACACGCTGCGACAGGTAGACCGATTCGAACACCGAATGGGTGACGAAGATGATGGTCTTGCCTAGGCGCCGCCACAGCGCGAGCAGCTCGTTGTTGAGGCGAAAGCGCGTGATCTCGTCGAGCGCAGCGAACGGCTCATCCATCAGGAGGATATCGGGATCGGTGACGAGCGCACGCGCCAGCGACACCCGCATCTTCATGCCGCCGGAGAGTTCGCGCGGAAAGGCATCGGCGAAATCGGCGAGCCCGACGCTGGCCAGCGCCTCGTCGGCACGCGCGCGGGCCTCGGCCTTCGGCACGCCCGCAAGCTTCAGCGGCAGCCGCACGTTTTCGCGCGCGCTGGTCCACGGCATCAGCGTCGGCTCCTGGAACACGAAGCCGATACCATGACCCGGCTGCACCTCGCCCTCATGGCGCGACACCCGCACCGTGCCTGACGACGGCGCGGTGAGCCCTGCGATGATGCGCAGCGCCGTCGACTTGCCGCAACCGGACGGGCCCAGCAGCGAGATGAACTCGCCCTTGCGCACGGCAAGATCGAGCGGCCCGAGCGCCATGACGCCGGTGTCGTAGGCCTTGGTCACTCCGCGCAGGCTGGCGGCGAGGGCCGTCAGGCTGGCCTCGATCCCTGGCGAGATTTTGCTCTCTATCATCGAGCGCTGCTGCCCACCTCTCCCCGTCGGGGAGAGGTCGCGCCGAAGGCGCGGGTGAGGGGGCTCAGGTCCCACGAGAGAGCGTAACCCCTCACCCGCATCGCATCTGACGATGCGATGCGACCTCTCCCTTCGGGAGAGGTGGGCGATACGGCCACACCTTTAGCGCAAATCGACATCGCTTACGGCTTGCTCGAGCGCAGCTCGACGCCGACACCCTTGTTGACGAAGCGCAGCGTATAGGACTTGCGGAAGTCGAGATCGCGCTTGACGACACCGGCCTTCACCATCTTGTCGAAGAACGAGGTATAGCGCTCGTCGCTCATCGCGCCGATGCCGTTCTTCAGGCTGTCGCCGGAATCGACGATGCCATATTCCTTCATCTTGGCGACGGAATAGGCGAGCAGATCGTCGGTCATTTCCGGATTGAGCTTCTTGATCATGGCATTGCCGGCGGAATTGTCGCGGTAGATGTAATTGTACCAGCCGACCATGGAGGCATCGACGAAACGCTGCACCAAATCCGGCTTCTTCTCCACAATCTCGCGGCGGGTCTCGATCAGGGTCGAGTAGGTATTGAAGCCGTAATCGGCAAGCAGCAGCACGTTCGGCTTGAAGCCGGCGGCCTTCTCGACCGCGTAGGGCTCGGACGTCACATAGCCCTGCATCGCGCTCTTGGGATTGGCGATGAAGGGCTGCGGATTGAAATTATAGGGCCGTACGTTCTTCTCGCTAAACCCGTATTCGGACTTCAGCCACTGGAAATAGCTGGTCATGCCCTCCTTGGAGACGAACAGCGTCAGCGGCTTGAGATCCTCGATCTTACTGACTTTTGCATCCGGCTGCGTCAGCATCACCTGCGGATCCTTCTGGAAGACCGCGGCGATCGTCACGACGGGGACGTTGTTGGCGACGGCATCGAACGACATCAGCGTGTTCGCGGCCATGAAGAAATCGATCTTGCCGGCGATCAGCAGCATCCGGTTGTTCTCATTCGGCCCTCCGGGGACGATGGTGACGTCGAGCCCGTAGCGCTGATAGGTGCCGTCGGCGACCGCCTGGAAGAAGCCGCCATGCTCGGCCTCGGCGACCCAGTTGGTGCCGAACATGACCTTGTCCAGGGTCTCGGCGCGGGCCGGGACAACCCCGACGAAGGCGGCCATCAGGCCCACCGTTAACGCTCGCCGCAGATGAGAGGGACTCATGATTACACTCCGTCGATCGCTTCTGGCCCAATCGCTTCTGGCTCATGTGAAAGCAAGGGGATAAAACCGCAAGAAGTTCGGGGACGCAGCGGCCAGGCCGCATCCCCTCAGGTGGCCAAACTACGTGACAAATTCGGGCAAAGAAACCTCCAAGGAAAACTTGATGACGCCGTCCCGCGACTGGGCCGAGATCGGCTGGGCCGAGGCCGACCTTGCGGATGTGTCGCGTTGGATCGCTGTGCTGCCGCTGGCCGCGACCGAGCAGCACGGCCCGCATCTGCCGCTCGAGACCGACGTGCTGATCGCCGACGCCTATCTCGCGCGCGTGCGCGAGCTTCTGCCCGAAACTGTTCCAGCCGTTTTCCTTCCCGTTGAACCGGTCGGGATTTCCACCGAGCATATCGACTATCCCGGCACGCAGACGCTAGCGGCTGACGTCGCGCTGAAGAAATGGACCGGCATTGGCGAGGACGTCGCGCGGCGCGGCGTGAAAAAGCTCGTCATCATCACCAGCCATGGCGGCAACAGCGCGGCAATGATGCTGGTCGCGCAGGATCTGCGAGCGCATCACAAGCTGTTCGTCGTGACCACATCGTGGTCGCGCCTGTCGGGCGCGGACCAGTTGTTCCCCGCCGAGGAAGTGCGTCATGGCATTCATGGCGGCGCGGTCGAGACCTCGATCATGCTGGCGCGCTATCCCGATCAGGTGCGCATGGATGCGATCGCGGATTTTCCCGCGAGCAGCATCGCGATCGAGCAGCAATACCGCTGGCTGTCGACGCAGCGGCCCGCGCCGTTCGCCTGGCAGGCGCAGGATCTGAACGCCAGCGGCGCGGTCGGCAATGCCACGCTGGCGGTCCCGGAGACGGGCGAGCAGCTGGTCGATCAGGGCGCGCGCGCCTTCTGCGAGCTGCTCGCCGAGGTCGATAACTTCGACGTGAACAGGCTCGCCAGGGGCCCGCTCGGCTAACTCGCATCCTCCTGGAATCGCTTAGGAAAGAGCCGGAGTCCGGGGCTGCCTGGAGGGCTTTCGAACCGGAAGCGGGGAGCCTCCGTCCAACTGGGCACGCGGACCACAACGGACCGCCTCAACCCGGATGGAGTTTTAGAATGTCGATCAAGACCAAGACTGCCGCTGTCGCCCTTGCCGCGCTCACGCTGGCCGGCAGTGTCGTGGCCACAACCTCGCAGACTGAAGCCAAGCCGCTCGGCTTGGGCTGGGGTGTGGGCGCCGGCATCGCCACCGCCGCCATCGTCGGCACCGCGATCGCCGCCAGCAACGATCCTTATTACGGCTATCACCGCTGCGGTTGGGTCGCCCAGTACAACGCCTTCGGCCAGTACATTGGCCGCGTTCGCAGCTGCTACTGATTTGAGGACCTGAGGCCGATCTCACGTGGATCCCGCGTCCGACACGGGCGCCTCATCCACCCCGTGTTGTGCCCCGACCCCGCCCGGATGTCCCCCGGGCGGGGTCATCCATTTTTGGGATCGGGATGTTGTTGCAGTCCCGTCACAGGGCGATGCGAACCATCTCCTGTGGCAATCCGCGCTAGTTGCTATTGCGAATTAATCGCAATAATGTTCGCAACAGACACGGGGACTCGGGACGAAATCGCGCCGGATCGAGATCATCTCGCCCGATCGCGTAAACAACCGGGTACCTGATGACAGGATCGCCGCGAATCGGCAGGGATACGCGGCGGGTGGGCACATTCGCGTTTGGGGGCGTTCGTTTTGACGTTGAGAGGTTACCGACACTGGTTGCTGCGCACGGCGGCGACCGCAGGCTTGCTGGGGTTTTCCGCCGCCGCCCACGCAGCCGATCTGCCGTTCAAGGCACCGGCGCTCAAGGCCATCCATGACTGGACCGGTCTCTATATCGGCGCGCATGTTGGTTATGGCCACGGCTCCTCCAGCTTCGCCCTGAACGATGGCGCGGGGATCAACGACAACGGCGTCTTCAGCGGCATGATCGGCGGCGTGCAGGCCGGCTACAACTACCGGCTCAACTCCGGCTGGCTTGTTGGCGTCGAAGGCGATTTCTCGTTTCCTAACTACATCACCTCGAATTCGATCGTCTCCTTCCTGACGACGCCCGCCAACACCGTCACGCAGCAATGGGACTACACCGCGAGCCTGCGCGGACGTGTCGGCTACACCAGCGGTTCGTGGCTGGTCTATGCCACCGGCGGCTTTGCATGGATGGGCGAGCGCTATTTCGACGCGCCGGCCGTCGGCGAAATCCCGAAGATCCTGAACACGCGGCCCGGCTGGATCGCGGGCGCCGGCATCGAATACGGCTTCGCGCCGCATTGGAGCGCGCGGCTCGAATATCTCTACAGCCGCTTCGACAGCGCCAATGTCGCCTTCTCCTCGGGGGCCCAATACACCTCCTCGCCGCTCGATTTCCAGTCGGTCAGGCTCGGGCTTAACCGCAAGGTCGATTGGCCGGGCATGCCGAGCTACAATCCGACAAGCGCGCTGACCGACACGGAATCCGATCGCTGGGAGATTCACGGCCAGAGCACTTATCTGCTGCAAGGCTATCCGTCGTTCCCCGCGCGCTACAGCGGCGTGAACTCTCTGTCTCCCTCAGCGCAGGCCAAGGCGACCTGGAGCAACAGCCTGTTCCTGAACGCGCGGCTGTGGGACGGCGGCGAGGTCTATTACAATCCGGAGCTGCTGCAGGGATTTGGACTGGACGATACGGTGGGCGCAGCCGGCTTCCCGAGTGGCGAAGCGCAGAAATCGAACTTCCCCTACCCGCACTACAACACCTCGCGTCTGTTCCTGCGCCAGACGTTTGGCTTCGGCGGCGAGCAGGAGGAGCTTGCGAGCGGCCAGCTGCAGCTTGGGCAGAAAGTCGATGTTTCCCGCCTCACCGTGCAGGCTGGCAAGTTCGCAGTGGTCGACGTGTTCGATGGCAACGCCTACGCCAAGGACGCCCGCAAGGATTTCATGAATTGGTCGATATGGGCGCCGGGTGCCTTCGACTATTCCGCCGACAAGGTCGGCCTCACCTACGGCGTCACCGCCGAGCTCAACCAGAAGCAATGGGCGCTGCGCGGCGGCTATTTCCTTATGGTCGCGGAGTCCAACTCAAATCATTTCGACACCAAGGTGCCGGAGCGCGGCCAGTACGTGGTCGAGCTCGAGACGCGCTACTCGCTGTTCTCGCAACCCGGCAAGCTTCGGACCATGGGCTGGGTCGACAGCGCCAATATGGGCAGCTTCCGCGAGACGCTGGATAATCCCGCACTCAATCTCGACATCGCGCAGACCCGGCGCGGCCGCATCAAGGTCGGCTATGTCGTCAATCTTGAACAAGCCATCACCGACGACATCGGACTGTTCGGCCGCTGGAGCTGGAACGACGGCAAATCCGAAACGATTGCCTTCACCGATATCAACCGCAGCCTGTCCGGCGGCGTTTCGATCAAGGGCACGAAATGGGGCCGCCCCGACGACGTGATCGGCATCGGCGGTGCCGTCAACGCCATCTCGCAAGATTATCGCGACTTCCTGGCCGCCGGCGGCCTCGGCGTGCTCGTCGGCGACGGAGCGCTCAACTACCGCAAGGAGCGCATCCTCGAAACCTATTACGCCTACGCGCTGAACAAGAGCTTCACCCTCACCGCCGACTACCAGCTCATCATCAATCCCGCCTACAACGCCGATCGCGGACCGGTGTCGGTGATCTCGGGACGGTTGCACGGCGAGTTCTGATCGCGGCGCAAGCACGGATTCGATCGGCCGTCGGCATTCACCTCCTGGCGGGCAGCATATGGCTTCTTGACGGCAGAATGCGCGCCTCGTCCTTCGAGACGACCACTCTTCAAATGCGATAGCCTCCCCAGTGGGCAGGGCAATCGCATATGGATTTCACGAGGATTGTCCGCGGGCTTGCTCCGCCTCTCCCGCTTGCGGGAGAGGCCGACGCGCTCGCAGAGCGCGGCGGGTGAGGGTTCTCGCCGCGCTGGGACGTCCTCCGCAATCTTCAACAATCCCGACGCGGAGACACCCCCCACCCCAACCTTCCCCGCAAGCGGGAGAGCGAGCCCACTACCGATGTCGCCGCATCGTGCAGTTCGAGTTCTAAGCGGCGCGGATCGCGTCGAGGAATCTTCCGACCTCGAGCTTGAGACGACCGCTCTCTCCCGACAGCGATTTCGCGGACGCGAGCACGTTGGAGGACGCCGATCCGGTCTGGCTCGCGCCTTGCTGCACGTCAACGATGCTGGCGGAAACCTGCTGGGTGCCTCGCGCCGCCTGCTGCACGTTGCGGGAGATCTCCCGTGTCGCCGCGCCCTGCTGCTCGACCGCCGAGGCGATCGCCGACGCGATCTCGGACATTTTGGTGATGGTGTCGCCGATCGCCTTGATTGCGCCTACGGAATTCTCGGTCGCCGACTGGATTCCGGCGATCTGCTGACTGATGTCACCGGTGGCCTTGGCGGTCTGCTCGGCGAGCGTCTTGACCTCGGAGGCGACGACGGCGAAGCCGCGTCCAGCTTCGCCGGCGCGCGCCGCCTCGATGGTGGCGTTGAGCGCCAGAAGATTGGTCTGGCCGGCGATCTGGCTGATCAGCTCGACGACGTCCCCGATCCGCCCCGCAGCATTGGCCAGCTCGCCGACATAGTCGTTGGTCCGCCCTGCCTGCTGCACCGCTTCGCCGGCGACGCGGGCAGAGTCCTGAACCTGCCGGCTGATCTCGTCCACCGAGGACGCCATTTCCTCCGCAGCCGCTGCAACGGTCTGCACGTTGGTGGATGCCTGTTCTGACGCAGCCGCGACGGTCGCAGTGACCCGTTCGGACTGCTCCGCCGTGCTCGTCAGCGTTCCCGCGGACGCTTCGAGCTGTGCGGATGCCGACGACACGGTGTTGATGACGTCGCCGATCATGGCTTCGAACTCGCGCGCGATCTGGTCCACGCGCTGGCTGCGTCTAAGCTTGGCGTCGGCTTCGATTGCAGCCGCCGCATCGGTGGCCTTCTGGGCGACGAGCGAATCCTTGAAGTGCTGCAGCGAGCCCGCCACCTGGCCGATCTCGTCATTGCGTCCCGTCGCGGGGATCTCGAGCTCGTGCTGTCCGGCGGCGAGCGCTCCGATCACGTCGGCGAGCCGGCTAAGCGGCGTCACCACGCGGCTGCGCAGCATCATGGTCACGCCAGCGAGCGTCCCGAGCAGCACCAGCACTGCGACGCCGGCGAGCGCGAGCATCGCTAGTGCACCGTCGCGCGCGGCCGAGGCGCGCTCGGCTGCTTCCGCCAGCGCCGCGTCGCGCACGCCGTAGAACATCTGTATGGCCGGCACGATGACCTTCGCCAGTTCGTCGGCGCCAATGCCATATTTGCCGTCACTGCGCGCCGCGGGCATCTCCTTCTCGATCACGGGCGCAGCGCTTCCGAAATAGGAGTCCGTTGCCGCCTTGAACGCACTGGCCATGCGGGGCGGGCTTCCGAGCTGGTCGATGCCGGCCTCGATGCGCTCGCGGTCGGCCTCCACGCGTCCCTGCATGCGATCCATCAGCGACAATTCGGCCGCCGCCAGCGGGCGGCGCGCGGACAGCGGCGGCGACAGGGTGGCCGCACGGCTGCCGGCCGAGACGCGTAGATCCTGCGCCGTTCGCGCCAGGCTCAGCAACGCCGCGAGCGAAGAATCGGCATTGACGACCTTCGCTTCGAGCCGGTTCATGATCGGTTCGATCTTGCCGAGAACCTCGGCAACGCCGGGCAGGAAGCCTTTGGTCGCAGCGCTGTCGCGCGCCGCAAGAGGAACGCCCATCGCGCGATCTGCCGCCCCGTAGATTTCCTTCAGCCGCCGCGCGGCACCGTCGAGGTTTTCGGCCATCGCGCCGCCGTCTTCCAGCGCCATGACGGCCCGCCTTGCCGCCTCGAATGCGGCGTCGGCAGCCTTCGCGGCCTTTGCCGCAGCTTCGATCTGGACCTGCGTCGCAACCATTTCCTGGAAGATCGGTCCGATGTAGGGGGCCCGGAGGCCCGCCATGCACTGGCTGACCATCAGGGTCGCACCGAAAGCGTCCACCGTCTTGATCGCGTCAGAACGGTTCGCGTAGATCCGTGTCTGAGGCACCAGCACCTCGGCGCCGAGGATGACTGCGAAAACCGTCACTGTCAGCATCGACAGCGCGAAAAGCTTCCCGATTCGCATCGTGATTCCCGAATACATGCCTGCAATGCCGGAAAACTTAACGGGCGCCGGCTAAGGCCCCGTTAAGCAACGGCAACACCGTAGTTCCGCGGGGGTGGTCGCGCGGCTCCCGAGCCGGTGGAGGTTCCTTTGCGATGGCGGGTGCGACAGAATTCGCCGGCAATTGCCGGCAAAATACCTATATCAACGCTTGGTCGGGCCATCAGGCCACACAACTTACCTCGGAACGTCAATGCTCTCCGTCGAACTCGTCATCGTCGTCGTCCTGATCGTCATCAATGGCCTGCTGTCCATGTCCGAGCTGGCCGTGGTGTCGTCGCGCCCGGCCCGGCTCTCGATGCTCGCCGCCAAGGGCGTGCGCGGCGCCGAGCGGGCGCTGACGCTGGCGGCCGATCCCGGCAAATTTCTCTCGACGGTGCAGATCGGAATCACCCTGGTCGGCGTGCTCTCGGGCGCGTTCTCGGGCGCGACGCTCGGGCAGCGGCTGACCCAATGGCTGGTCGAGCTCGGGCTGTCGTCGGGCATTGCCGATATCGTCGGGGTCGGCATCGTGGTCACGCTCATCACCTACGCCACCCTGATCGTCGGCGAGCTCGTGCCGAAACAGGTGGCGCTGCGCGATCCTGAGAGCATCGCGGTCAAGGTCGCGCCCGCGCTGCACTGGCTGGCAAGGATATCGCTGCCGCTCGTCTTTCTGCTCGACATCTCGGGCAAGCTGATCCTCACGCTGCTCGGCCGCGGCGGCAAGGCCGAGGAGAAGGTGTCGGAGGACGAGATCCACCACCTCGTCCACGAAGCCGAGAGCGCCGGCGTGCTGGAGCCCGGCGAGAAGGAGATGATCGCCGGCGTGATGCGGCTCGGCGACCGGCCGGTCGGCGCGGTGATGACGCCGCGCACGGAGGTCGACGAGATCGACCTGAACGATCCGCCCGAGACGATCCGAGAGATTATCGCAAGGAGTCCGCACTCGCGCTTTCCCGCTTCGGATGGCGATCGCGACACGCCGATCGGCGTGCTCCAGGCCAAGGACCTGCTGGTTGCCTTCATGAGCGAACGCACGCCGGATCTGCGAGCACTGGTCCGCGAGGCGCCGGGCATTCCCGCGTCAGCGGATGCTCGCGACGTGCTGGCGATCCTGAGATCTGCACCGGTTCACGTCGGTTTTGTCTATGACGAGTATGGCGCGTTCGAAGGCGTGGTCACCGCGGCCGATATCCTGGAGTCGATCGTCGGCGCGTTCCATTCCGAAGAGGGGCCGCCGGAGCCGGCTTACGTCAAGCGTGCGGATGACTCGCTGCTGATCGAGGGCTGGATGCCGGTCGACGAGTTCGGCGACCTGCTCGGCATCGAGCTGCCGCCGCACCGCTACAACACGGTTGCGGGCCTCGTACTGCAACAGTTCAACGTGCTGCCCAATGTCGGCGACGCCTTCGACTTCGGCGGATGGCATATCGAGGTGGTCGATCTCGATGGCCGGAGGATCGACAAGATTCTGGCCAGCCGGACTGGTGAGCAAGCGGCGGCGTGAGTTGGTGTGCTGAATTCTTCTCGTCGTCCCGGCGAAGGCCGGGACCCATAACCACCGAATCGAGTTTGGCGGAGACTCGCTAACTCAGATCTCGCGCTACGACTTCTCCCTGGGGGTATGGGTCCCGGCCTTCGCCGGGACATCGGAGATTGTGGCGTGCGCTCACAGCCAATCAGCCTCACCCAAACCGCACCCCAATCCGCCTTTCCTTGCGCCAGACCACGGTGCAAGCCAAATGCGTTCCGTCGGCCTGCATGACCAGGGTGAAGTGCTCGGGGATGCCGACCGGGCTCGTGACGTCGAGCGCCGCGCCGGTGTCCGAAAAATTGCGCACCGTGCAGTCGATCGCGCCGCCGCCGAACTCGATCGTTCCGGCCTTCAGCACGCGATGCCTGGATTTGTTGCGTCGTTCGTCCATGGGGCAAACCTACACCCAAAGTTGAATCAACCGTTTAGCACCAACCTTGTTCGCGATCAATTTACGAGGCGGGCCGGCGCACTCCCAACGAATAGCCACACTCACGGCGCCGGTTGGAACGTCTCCGCCCGCGCCATCTGCCAGGCGTCGCGGAAGCGCGGGTCTTCGGTGCCTTCGAGCAGCTCGCCCGGGCGCAGCGACGGATAGAGCTGTGCGAAGGATTTCACCTCGGTCGTCGAGTTGCGCTGGCTGAAGTGGATCGGGCGCAGCTGCTGCGGATGTTCGAGACCGGCCGCGGCGATCAGCTCGGCCAGCGAGTGCAGCGTGGCATGGTGGTAGTTGTGCACGCGGTCGATCTTGAGCGGCACGTAGAGCGCACGGGCCCGCGTCGGATCCTGCGTAGCGACCCCGGTCGGGCAGCGGTCGGTGTGGCAGCTCAGCGACTGGATGCAGCCCAGCGAGAACATGAAGCCGCGCGCCGAATTGCACCAGTCGGCACCGATCGCCATCGCGCGCGCCATGTCGAAGGCGGTCGCGATCTTGCCGGACGCGCCGAGCCTAATGCGGTCGCGCGCATTGATACCGATCAGCGCATTGTGGACGAAATTGACGCCCTCGCGCATCGGCATGCCCAGATGGTCCATGAACTCCAGCGGCGCGGCGCCGGTGCCGCCCTCATTGCCGTCCACGACGATGAAGTCCGGATAGATGCCGGTCTCGATCATCGCCTTGCAGATCGCCAGGAATTCCCAGGGGTGGCCGATGCAGAGCTTGAAGCCGGCGGGCTTGCCGCCGGAAAGCCTGCGCATTTCGGCGACGAACTGCATCATGCCGATCGGGGTGGAGAAGGCGCGATGCGAGGCCGGCGAGATGCAGTCTTCGCCCATCGCAACGCCGCGGATCTTGGAAATCTCTTCCGAGACCTTCGCCGCCGGCAGCACGCCGCCGTGGCCAGGCTTGGCGCCCTGGCTGATCTTGAGCTCGACCATCTTGATCTGGTCTGCGCTGGCGACCCGTGCGAACGCCTCCGGATCGAACGTGCCGTCGTGATGACGGCAGCCGAAATAGCCGGAGCCGATCTCCCAGATAATGTCGCCGCCCATCTCTGCGTGATAGGGGCTGAAGCCGCCCTCGCCGGTATCGTGCGCAAATCCGCCCATCTTCGCGCCGGCATTCAGCGCGCGCACCGCGTTCGGGCTGAGCGCGCCAAAGCTCATTGCGGAGATGTTGAACACCGAAGCCGAATATGGCTTCTTGCAGTCGGGGCCGCCGATGACGACGCGGAATTTCTCCTCGGCGCGCGTCTTCGGCGAGACCGAGTGATGCATCCACTCATACCCATCGCGATAGACGTCCTCCTGGGTACCGAACGGGCGCTTGTCCAGCTGCATCTTGGCGCGCTGATAGACCACAGCGCGGATGTCGCGCGAGAACGGCATGCCGTCCTTCTCGCTCTCGAAGAAATACTGCCGCATCTCCGGGCGAATTTCCTCGAGCAGGAAGCGAATGTGCGCCGAGATCGGGTAGTTGCGCAGGACCGCGTGGCCCTTCTGCATGAGATCGCGGATGCCGAGCAGCGTCAGCGCACCGAAGATCACGATCGGCACCAGCAGGATATCGAAGATCTTGCGATCGGCGATGCCGACGCCGATCAGAAGCGCAGTTAACACCGCGCAGATCGTCAGAACGATGAAGCGCGGCGAGAATGGAAGCAGCAAGGTTTCCATGCCCCCCTCTTCGAGGGGCCCACGGCTCGATTTTGGCGCTTTGCTATTTTCGTCGGCCACGATCACATCCTCTCATCGGAATGACGGGGTATGATACGCCCGCGTCCGTCTTACGGATATGACGGGGCTTGCGTCACAGGCTAGCGAATTCGGCCGGCGCAGATCAATCCGCCGGGAGGGCGGGCTGCTGCACCGCAATAAGGAGGTAAGGGGAATGCGGAGAGCGGCCGCAGTCTCAGCCGTTGGGCAAGCGAAAGCGCAGTCCCCGCGCACGACCCATAACCACAGGATTTGGTGGCTCAGAGGAAGCTGTCACTCCGAGTCTTCGCATACGGGTGAGTGTGAGGCGAAGCCGTCCCGCGTGGGCGGGACAGCGGACTCAGCGCTCGACGAACGCCTTCTCGATCACGAAATGGCCGGGCTTGTTGCCGGAGCCCTCGATGAAGCCGCGGCCCTCGAACATGACGCGCAGCTCTTCCAGCATCGCCGGGCTGCCGCACATCATGATGCGATCGGTTTCGATGTCGAGTGGAGACTGGCCGATGTCGTTGAAGATCTGCTCGGAGCTGATCAGGTCGGTAATTCGGCCGCGGTTCTTGAACGGCTCGCGGGTTACGGTCGGGTAATAGACCAGCTTCTCCGACAGCAGCGGCCCGAACAGCTCGTCCTCGCGCAAATTCGCGACGAGCTGCTCGCCATAGGCGAGCTCGGAGACCTGGCGGCAGCCATGGACCAGCACGATGCTCTCGAACTGCTCGTAGACTTCCGGGTCCTTGATCAGGCTGGCGAACGGCGCGAGCCCTGTGCCGGTCGAAAGCAGCATGAGCCGCTTGCCGGGAATGAGATTGTCGGCGATGAGCGTGCCGGTCGCCTTGCGGCCGACCAGGATGGTGTCGCCTTCCTTGATCTTCTGCAGGCGCGAGGTGAGCGGGCCGTCCTGGACCTTGATCGAGAAGAACTCGAGTTCTTCCTCGTGATTGGCGCTCGCCATGCTGTAGGCGCGCAGCAGCGGACGGCCCTCGACCTCGAGGCCGATCATCGCGAACTGCCCGTTCTGGAAACGAAAGCCGGTATCGCGGGTGGCACGGAAGCTGAATAGCGTGTCGGTCCAGTGCTGGACGGAAAGAACCTTCTCTCGGTAAAACGCGCTCATGATTTTCGATATTCCGAATATTTGAACAAAAGCTTTGCACGACCCCTGAAGCGAGGCGAACATCACTTGCCATGGCGGAGGATTTCTCGGGTGTGATCTACGCCATTGAGGCCAATAATCAACCTCGTTTCGGATGCAATTGATGCCGATCAAACCGGCATTTGCTCCGAATTGGTCGTGCTGTTAACGAATTTGCTGCGCATCGGCCGCGAGGGGCAATTTCTTTTCCCTGTGAGGCCCGTTTCCAGCACTTAATTTCCGGTGCGCTCGCGAGAATTTCATTAAGAATAGCTCTGATTTTCGGCCGAGCTTCGTGCTCTTTCCGTATTTTTGCTGCCTTCGACAGGTGGAACAGTCCAAGACATGGTCCAGGACATGGCAAGCGGCGAACGCACCTTCGTCCAGGCGATCCGGCACTATTGTGCACGTCATGGCATCGCGGTGGACCTCCGCTCCGGCGGCTGGCTGATTGCGATGCGCCGGGGCGAGACACGCCGCTTCGCGTTCGGCTACGACATCGGCCTCAACAGCGTGATCGCGCACCGCCTCGCCAACGACAAATCGGCGACGGCCGAGGTGCTGGCGCTGGAGAACGTGCCCTGCATTCCTCATCACCTATTTCTCAACCCGAGCCTGGGCGCGCACGTTGCCGGCTCCAGCTGGCATGAGGCGATGCTGGATCTGCTCGCGCAGAATCCGCAAGGCGTCGTGGTCAAACCCAATGAGGGAACGTCAGGGCGCGCGGTGTTCAAGGCGACGATCCGCGACGAGATCGACCGCGCCGTGCGCGAGGTGTTTTCATCGAGCCTCGGCCTCGTGATCGCGCCCTATGTCGAGATCGAGCAGGAGGTCCGCGTCATCCTGCTCGATGGCAAGCCGATGATCGTCTACCGCAAGCAGCGCCCCGCGGTGGTCGGCGACGGCGTGCGCAGTTTGGCCGAACTGGCGGCGGCGGCGGGACAGGACAAACAGCTCCGCGAGCTCGACGCGCGCGAGGCGAACGCCATTGTGCCCAAAGGTGAGCGCCGCATCCTGAACTGGCGGCACAATCTCGATGCCGGCGCGCAGCCGGTGCTCATGGAACGCGGTGAGGTCTACGCTGCTTGCGCAAACCTCGCGATCGACGCCGCCAATGCCATCGGCATCGTCTTCGCATCGATCGATGTGATCCGTGTCGACGGCGCTTGGAAGGTGCTCGAAATCAATTCGGGCGTGATGATGGAAGCGCTGGGGAAGCTGCATCCGGAGCTGGTGCAAGCGACGTACGATGCCGCACTGGACCGGGTGTTTGAGGAGATAAGCTGAGCACCACGCATTGGCTGCAATCCTTCTTCCCTTGTGGGAGAAGGTGGCGCGAGGCGCCGGATGAGCGGTTCTATCCGCGCATACAAGTGAAAGTTTAACTCGCGGAGAGAACCCCTCACCCGGCTTCGATGCTTCGCATCGAATCCACCCTCTCCCACAAGGGGAGAGGGTGGATCGAGATCGCGGCGCAAGCGTCGCAGCCACACGCGCTAATTATTCGCGCTGGCTGAATCGTCCATTGCCTTGAAGGCTTCCTCGAGTTGCAGCGAGATCGGCACGTTCAGCCGCTCGCCTGTGGGGAGCCGTGCGGTGAACCATTTGTTGTAGAGCGGGACGAGGTCGTGATTGGAGCCGAGCTTGCGGAACGTGCGTTCGACCACGGCCGTCAGTTGCGGCTCGCCCTTGCGGAACATGATGCCATAGGGGTCGTAGGACAGGTAATCGCCGGTGACGCGGAACTTGTCCTGGGACTTGTGCCGCACGATCAGGCTCGACAGCAGGATGTCGTCGGTCGCGAACGCATCGGCCTTGCCGTCCACGACCATTTGGAACGACTGCTCGTGGTCGGCGCCGACGACGATGTTCAGCCCCAGCGAGGACTTCTTGTCGGCCGCCCGTATCGCCTGCTCGTTGGTGGTGCCCTTCGTCACCACGATGGTCTTGCCCTTCAGATCGGCCAACGACTGCACGCTCGACGTCTTCGGCACCATCAGCTTGGTGCCGGCGACGAACATCAGGGGTGAGAAGGCGACGCGCTTGGCACGCTCGGCATTCGCGGTTGTCGAGCCGCATTCCAGATCGATCTTGTTCTGGAGCACGGCGTCGATGCGGTCGTCAGAGGTGACCTTGACGTAGGCGATCTTCAGATTGGGATCGTCGACCTCGACGCCGATCTCCTCGACGATGGCCTCGCAGAGCTCGAGGCTATAGCCGATCGGGCGACCCGCCTGATCGAGGAAGGAGAACGGCGGCGAGCTCTCGCGATAGCCGAGCCGCACCGTATGCGCATTCTTGATGGCAGATAGCGTCGGGCTAAGCCCTTCACTGCCGCCGGTCTGGGCCGAGGCGCCGGTTGCCAGCAGGCATGCTGCCAGCAACAGACCGCCCGAAATCGCCGTTGAAAGGCGCATGTCGCACTCCGATCAATGGCCGGCCATCGCGGGCACTTCGCCGGGAATCATGTCGCCTGGCACGGCGTCACCCGGCTCGATCGCGTGCTCGGGTCCGAGCTCGCCTTCCCACTTCGCCACGACCGAGGTCGCCAGCGTGTTGCCGATCACGTTGGTGGCGCTGCGGCCCATGTCGAGGAAGGTATCGATGCCCATGATCATCAGCAGCCCCGCCTCGGGGATGCCGAACTGAGACAGCGTTGAGGCGATCACGACGAGGGAGGCGCGCGGCACGCCGGCGACGCCCTTCGAGGTGATCATCAGCGTAGCGAGCATCGCAAGCTGAGTGCCGAGCGGCATGTCGATGTGGTAGCTCTGCGCGATGAAGATACTGGCGAAGGTGCAGTACATCATCGTGCCGTCGAGATTGAAGGAATAGCCGAGCGGCAGCACGAAGCTCGAGATCCGCGACGAGGCGCCGAAGCGGTTAAGCCCCTCCAGCGTCTTCGGATAGGCTGCTTCCGAGCTCGCGGTGGAGAACGCGATCATCAGCGGCTCGCGAATCAGCTTCAGCAGATGGGCGTAGCGCGGCCCGATCACGATGAAGCCGACGACAACCAGGATACCCCACAGGATCGCGAGCGAGAGATAGAAGCCGCCCATAAACACGATGAGCTTCCAGAGCACCAGCAGGCCGTTCTTGGCGACTGTCGCCGTGATGGCGGCCCAGACCGCGAACGGCGCGAACAGCATCACATAGCCCGTGACCTTGAGCATGATGTGGCCGATATCGTCGATCAGCGCCAGGATCGGCTTGGAGCGCTCGGGCATCGAGCCCATTGCCACCGAGAAGAACACGGCAAAGATCACGATCTGCAGAATCTCGTTCTGCGCCATCGCATCCGCGATCGAGGTCGGGATCAGATGGGTGAGGAATTTCTCGATCGAGAAGGCGGAGACCGGCAGGCCCGTCGACTGCGCCTTGTCCGGCAGCGTGCCGGGGAAGTTGGCGCCGGGCTGAAGCAGATTGACCATCACGAGGCCGAGCATCAGCGAGACAAAGGAGGCGCTGACGAACCAGCCCATGGTCTTGGCGAAGATGCGGCCGAGCTTGGAGCCCGAGCCCATATGGGCAATGCCGCCGACGAGCGTGGCGAACACCAGTGGCGCGATGATCATCTTGATCAAGCGCAGGAAGATCACGGCGATCAGGTTGATGGAGGAGGCCCAGTCGGCGCGCGTGTCGGGCAGGAAGTTGTAGATCGCCGCACCCATGATGATGCCCAGCACCATCGCCGCCAAGATGTATTGCGTAAACCTGTTCGACATTTGAGGACCCCACGACACCGGCGCTTCATGATGTCGCAGATACGAAAGCGACGCAACACGCTTTGCGTGTGGTCGCGTTGGCCGGATGTTCCCGTTGTGAAACAAACGCCAGCGATCTAGCCTTCATGCAGCGCACAACGAATGCGGCCTGCACGTTTTCTTTGCGGCGGCTGCATCAATAATCGTCAAAATAATCGAAGGGGAGATGTCATGAGCGGCAGCACCAATCGCCAGATCCTTCTGGTGGAAAAGCCCAGCGGCAAGCTCGGTCCCGAGCATTTCAAGATGGTCGATGGCGCGATGCCGGAGCCGAAGGACGGTGAGGCCTTGGTGCGCGTGCGTTATATTTCGCTCGACGCCGCCAACCGCGCCTGGATGCACGGCGCGACCTATCGTTCGGCTGTCGAAGCCAACAGCGTGATGGCCGGCGGCGCCATCGCTGAAGTCGTTAGCTCCAAGGCACCGGGGCTGGCAGCAGGCGACATCGTGTTCGGCGACACCGGCTGGCAGGACTATGCCGCGGTGCCCGCAAAGCATTTGAACAAGATGCCGAAGCTCGAACCGATGACGCACCTGCTCAGCGTGTTCGGCATCGCCGGCCTCACCGCCTATTTCGGCCTGCTGGAGATCGGCAAGCCCAAAGAGGGCGAGACGGTCGTGGTCTCCGCCGCCGCAGGCTCGGTCGGCTCGATCGTCGGACAGATCGCCAGGATCAAGGGATGTCGCGTGATCGGCATTGCCGGCGGCGCGGACAAATGCAACTGGCTGACCTCCGAGCTCGGCTTCGATGCCGCCGTCGACTACAAGGACGGTGCGGTGTTCAAGGCGTTGCGTGCGGCCGCGCCAAAAGGCATCGACGTCTATTTCGATAATGTCGGCGGCGACATTCTCGAAGCCTGCCTGCCGCAGATGAACAATTACGGCCGTATCGCCTGTTGCGGCGCGATCTCGCAATATGACGGCGCGCCCGCCGCGCACGGCCCCCGCGGCGTGCCCGGGCTGATCGTGGTGAAGCGGCTGGTGATGCAAGGCTTCATCGTGATGGACTACATGAAGGAGAGCCAGCGCGCGCTCGCCGAGCTCCAGGCCTGGGTCAAGTCCGGCAAGCTGAAGGTGCAGGAGGACATCATCGATGGGCTCGAGAACACGCCGAAGGCGCTGATCGGATTGCTCGCGGGCGAGAACCGCGGCAAGCGCATGGTCAAGCTGTGACGACGCACGTCGCATTTGCGTCGGCATAATTGACTTGCGGTAGAGGCCAAAGCGGCCAAAGATACCGCGCGCGAGGCATCACTCGCGACGATTGCCCTTGCATCACAGTTCATAATCGTCGGGGTTACCGACAGGGCGGGAATACAGTCAGATGTTCAACACGTTGAAGCATGCCTCAACGCGCAAGGCGTTGCTGGCGGCAATGATCTTCGCAATTGCAGCACCGGCCCTCGCACAAGCCCCGACCGATGCGCAGAAAAGCGCGATCCGATCGGCATGCCGCTCGGACTTCATGGCGCACTGCTCGAGTGTCACGCCCGGCGGGGTGGAGGCGTATCAATGCCTGCAGAAGAACATGTCCAGCCTCGCGCCAGGATGCCAAGCCGCGGTCCGCGCGGTCGAGCCCGCTGCGGCTCCGAAGACCGAAGCCGCTCCCGCCGCGCCCAAGCCCGAGGCACAAAAAGCCGAAGCACCCAAGACCGAAGCTGCCCCCAAGGCGGAGTCGGCGCCTGCCGCGCCGAAGGCTGACTCTGCCCCCGCGGCAAAGCCGGCCGCCGCACCGGCGCCGAAGGCTGCTGCCGCCAAGCAGCCGAGCAGCGCACAGGTTGCAGCGGTCAAGAGCGCGTGCCGCGCCGATTATCCCAAGGTGTGCGCCAGCGTGCCGCCGGGCGGCGCCCCCGCGCTGGAATGCCTGGAGAAGAACAAGGCCAAGGTGTCGCCCGCCTGCGAGAAGGCCATAAGCGCCGCGGCGGGTAGCGGTGGCGCAACGGCAGCGCCTGCGGGCGCGGCTCCTGCGGCGGCAGCTCCGGCGGCCGCGCCGGCCGCCATCGTGCTGCGACCGTTGCGGCCCCGCGAAGAGCTGTTCATCGTCCGATCGGCCTGCGGCGCCGATATCCGTAACCTGTGCGCCGGCGTGGCGCCTGGCGGCGGCCGTATAGTGCAGTGCATTGCGAGCAATGCAGGCTCGCTGTCGCCCGCCTGCAAGGACGTGCTCGCACCGTTCGCGGCGCGATAGTATCGCTGTGCAAGCCCGCGCATGAATAAACTGGTGGCGCGCGACACAACATCGCGCGCCGGCAACGACGCTACAAGATTTGCCGATATCCGATTTCGATCACGAAAGACCGGGAAGAACACATGCGTGCATTCCTGCTCACTGCCTCGGCGCTCTTCGCCTTCGCAGCGACCATGACCTTCGAGGCCTCCGATGCCAACGCGGTGGTCTGCGCCCGCGGCGTCTATCGCGCCGGCTGCGCCGGGCCGAATGCCGCCGTCGTGGTTCGCAAGCCAGTTCCGGTCGTCCGCTGCACCAGGGTGCTGGTGAACGGGGTCTATGTGAAGCGCTGCGTCTGACAGGCCGGATGGCCAAGCCGGCGCGGTTTGGCTATGGTTCGCACCTGATGGTTTCGGACACGCGCAAAACGCGTGTTCCGGAGCGAGCTTCAGCGTGCCACGTGCTGGCGATAATTCCGCTGGCGCCGGACGTCGGAGCACATTAGTCTACCCCTAGATAGTAAGTATACTGTCAATCAGGGAGGCAGACGTTGCGGATCGCCGTGATCGGCGGGGGGCCCGGTGGGCTCTACTTCGCCTATCTCTGGAAGAAGCGTCACCCCGAGGATCAAGTCGACCTGTTCGAACAGAACCCGGCCGACGCGACCTGGGGCTTTGGCGTCGTGTTCTCCGACCAGGCGCTGGAATTCCTGCGCGCCGACGACCCCGAGACGGTCGATGCGATCGCGCCACATGTGGAGAGCTGGCAGAACATCACGCTGAACCTGCACGGCGACAGCGTCGCCATCGACGGCGTAGGCTTCTCCTCGATCGGCCGGCTCGAGCTGTTGAAGTTCCTGCAGCAGCGCGCGATCGATGCCGGCGTCACGCCGCGTTTCGACACGCAGATCCATGCCATCGACCAGCTCAACGGCCACGATCTGATCGTCGCCGCCGACGGCCTGAACTCGCTGGTGCGCCGCGCCTATGAGGGCGATTTCGGCACCTCGCTGTCCTACTCCTCCAACAAGTTCGTCTGGTACGGCACCTCGAAGCGCTTCGACACGCTGTCGCAGACCTTCGTGAAGACCGATCGCGGCGCCTTCAACGCCCATCACTACCGCTACTCGCCGACCATGAGCACGTTCCTGGTCGAGTGCGACCACGCGACCTGGCAAGCCTATGGCTTCGCCTACAAGGACGTCGAGCAGTCCAAGGGCGTCTGCGAGGAGGTGTTCGCCGACACGCTCGGCGGCCATTGCCTGGTCTCCAACAAATCGGTCTGGCGCAATTTTCCGTGGGTCTGGAACGAGCACTGGTCGTTCAAGAACATCGTGCTGATCGGCGACGCCCTGCACTCGGCGCATTTTTCGATCGGCTCGGGAACCCGGCTCGCGATCGAGGACGCCATCGCGCTGGTCAAGGCGCTGGAATCGGATGCACATCTGACGACCGCGTTGCATCGCTACCAAGCGGCGCGCAAGCCCGTGCTGCAGAAGCTCGTCAACGCCGCGCGAACGTCGGCCTTCTGGTACGAGCATTTTCCCGAACATATGAAGCTCGATCTGATGGACTTTGCCTACAGCTACATCACCCGCTCCGGGCGCATCGACGATGCCCGGCTGCGGGCGATGTCGCCGGCCTTCATGGCGCGCTACGAGGCCGCGAAGAACGGCGGAGGCGCGGCATGAGCAACGAAATTCGCGACCATGTGCCGGCCGACAGCCCGGGTGGGCGCGAGATCGGCTTTGCCGTTCCGCAAACCTACAATGCCAGCCGCGTGCTGTTCGACAATCTCGCAAGAGGACACGGCGACAAGCTCGCGCTGATCGGGCCCGCGGGCACACGCAGCTATGCCGAGCTCTGCGCGGAAGCCGGGCGATGGGGCAACGGCTTCGCTTCGCTCGGCCTCAAGCGCGGCGATCGCGTGCTGCTGTTCCTCGACGACACGCCGGCCTATCCGGCCGCGTTCTTCGGCGCGGTCCGTGCCGGCTTCGTGCCGCTGCTGATCAACACGCTGACGCCGCCGGACCTGTTGCAATTCTATCTTGCCGATTCCGGCGCGCGTATCGCAGTCGCCGAGGCCGAGTTCTGCGCGCGCTTCAACGCGGAGGCCTGCAAGGGGACGGGGCTGCGCACGCTCATCGTCGTCAACGGCGCGGCGGGCGATCACGCTGCGCCGGAGGCGATCCCGGCGGCCGGCTGGCTCGCACGGTTTCCGGCTGAGTTGGCGGAAGCCGACACGGATCGCAACGAGATGGCGTTCTGGATGTACTCCTCCGGCTCGACCGGCCGGCCCAAGGGCATCGTGCATCTCCAGCACGACATGGCCTATAGCGAGGCCGCCTTCGCGCAGAATGTGTTGAAGCTGACGTCGGACGATATCTGCTTCTCGGTGCCGAAAATCTTCTTCGCCTACGGTTTTGGCAACTCCGTCACCTTTACGTTCTCGGCCAGCGCTGCGACGCTGCTGCTGCCGGGCCAGCCCAAGCCCGCGGCGATATTTGCCGCGATCGAGCAATACAAGCCGACGGTCTTCTTCGGCCTGCCGACGCTCTACACCTCGCTGACCAAGGCCGAAGGCGCGGACAAGACCGACTTCTCGTCGCTGCGCATGGCGCTTTCCGCGGCCGAGGTGCTCTCGGCCGACGTCTTCAACGGCTGGAAGCAGCTCACCGGCCTCGAGATCGTCGAGGGGCTCGGCTCGACCGAGGTGCTGCACATCTATCTCTCCAACCGCCCCGATCAGAAGAAGCTCGGCGCCGCCGGCCTGCGCGTGCCCGGCTATGAGGTCGCGCTTCGCGACAAGGACGGACGCGAGGTCGGCGACGACGAGGAAGGCATCTTGTGGGTGCGCGGTGATTCCAACACGCCGCTGTACTGGAACCGGCCGGACAAATCGGCCGAGACCATCCGCGAGGAGGGCTGGATTTACACCGGCGACCGCTTCGTGCGCGATGCCGACGGCTTCCACTTCTTCCGCGGCCGCGCCGATGATCTCATCAAGATCTCCGGCCAATGGGTCTATCCGCTCGAGGTCGAGCTGTGTCTCGCCGACCATCCCGACATCCGCGAATGCGCGGTCTTCGCCGCCGAGTTGCCGGATCGCCGCATGACGCTGAAGGCGGTGGTGGTGATGAACAGCCGCGCCGTCGACCAGAGCGAGGCGACGCGCCGGCTCCAGGATTACGTGAAGGGCAAGCTCTTGCCCTACAAATATCCCCGCGAGGTGATCTTCATCGAGGAGCTGCCGAAGACCGGCACGGGAAAGATCGACCGGCAGGCGTTGTTGCGGATGTGAGGCAAGGACGTGGCTCTATATTCGATGTCGTCCCGGACAAGCGCGCCTCAAGCGCGCGCTGATCCGGGATCCATAGCCACAGGGCCAAGTTAAGCGCGAAGGTGCAACTCCGAATTCCCGTAACCACGGCTTCCTGTGGTTATGGGTCCCGGATCTGCGCTTCGCTTGTCCGGGACGACAGCGGAGAATGAGGTGCCAGCGCAAACTTCACTTCCCTCACCCCGCCTTCCCCAGATGCTCCAGCACATCCTCCGCTCGCAGCGGCACGCGTGAGGCTTCGTTGTTGAGATCGACGAGTTGCGCCAGCAGCGTCATCAGCGTCTTGCGGTCGGCCGGCTTGAGCGGCTCCATCATGCGTGCCTGGGCGCGCTCGACGGCCGGGACGATCTCGCGCAGGATCGCGGCGCCGGATTTCGTCAGATGGAGCAGCTTGATCCGCTTGTCCTCGGGCGCAGGCTTGCGTTCGATATAGTCCTTGGCCTGAAGCCGCTCGATCACGCTGCCGAGCGTGGAGCGGTCGAAGGCGATCACCGCCGACAGCCGCGTCGCGTCAATGCCGGGATGGGTGTGGATCGCGATCAGCGCGGCATATTGCACCGGGGTGAGGTCGAACGCCTTGCACTCCTCCATGAAAATCGAGACCGCGATCTGCTGCATGCGCCGGAACAGATAGCCCGGCGCGGCGTAGACCGCGTCCATGGTGATGGCGGGCTTACTCGGCATCGGGTTGCTTCTCCGGTGCGGCGTTCGCAAACGCCGGCAGCGCCTTCGCCGCCGCGTCCGCCTTGAGCAGCCGCGGATAGGCAGCGACGTCGACGCCGAAGCGACGGGCATTGGCGAGCTGCGGCACCAGGCAGAGATCGGCGAGCGTCGGCGCCTCGCCGAAGCAGAACGGACCCGGCTCGTCCTTGATCAGCGTCTCGCAGGCGGATAACCCCTCGCGATTGACCCACGCCGCCCATTCCTGAACCTTTTCCTCGGCAAGACCGAGCTCGCGCAGCCGCGCCAGCACTTTCAGGTTCTGCACCGGGTGGGTGTCGCAGGCGATCGCCAGCGCAAACGCCCTCACCTTGGCGCGGCGCAGCGGATCCTTCGGCAGCAGCGGCGGGTTGGGGTGGATTTCGTCGAGCCATTCAATGATGGCGACCGACTGGGTCAGCACCGCTCCCGCATCGTCCTCCAAAGCCGGCACAAGCCCCTGCGGATTGATCGCGAGATAGGCCGGCGCGCATTGCTCACCTTTGCGAAGATGATGCGGCAGATGCTCCGCGCCGAGGCCCTTCAGGTTCAGCGCAATCCGCACCCGGTAGGCGGCGCTGGAGCGAAAATAGCCGTGCAGCTTCATTGGACCCTCCCTGTCATTCTTATTCGCCACGTTGACGCTACCTAGATCGTCAGTATACTGTCAATCAGCAAAACGAGCGGGAGCCGCACCATGGAAGCCGTGACCAAGACGCCGGAACGCGAGGCGTTCTACAAGAAGATCGACGGCGAAAATCTCACCGCGCTGTGGACGGTCATGAGCGACCTGATCACGCCGGAGCCGAAGAGCGCCTGCCGGCCTCACTTATGGAAATTTGACGTCATTCGCAACTACATGACCGAAGCCGGCAAGCTGATCACGGCCAAGGAAGCCGAGCGGCGCGTGCTTGTGCTGGAGAACCCCGGCCTGCGCGGCCAGTCCAAGATCACGACCTCGCTCTATGCCGGCGTGCAGATGGTGGTGCCGGGCGACGTCGCGCCGGCCCATCGCCACAGCCAGTCGGCGCTGCGCTTCGTGCTCGAGGGCAAGGGCGCCCACACCGCGGTCGACGGCGAGCGCACCGCGATGGAGGAAGGCGACTTCATCATCACACCGTCGATGACCTGGCACGATCACTCCAACGAGACCGACCAGCCGATGTTCTGGCTCGACGGCCTCGACATTCCGCTGGTGCAGTTCTTCGACTGCTCGTTTGCCGAAGGCGCGAAGGAAGACCAGCAGAGAATTACCAAGCCCGCAGGCGACAGCTTTGCGCGCTATGGCCACAACCTGCTGCCGGTCGACGTGAAGCGAAGCTCGAAGACATCGCCGATCTTCAGCTATCCCTATGCCTACACCCGGGAAGCGCTGGAGAAGGCTCGCGCGAGCCAGGAGTGGGACGCCTGCCACGGCCTGAAGCTGAAATTCAGCAACCCCGAGACCGGCGACTTCGCGATGCCGACCATCGGCACTTTTATCCAATTGCTGCCCAAGGGCTTCAAGACCGCGCGTTATCGCGCGACCGATGCGACCGTGTTCTGTCCGATCGAAGGCCATGGGCGCACCCGCATCGGCGAGGCGACCTTCGAATGGGGCCCGCGCGATCTGTTCGTGGTGCCGAGCTGGCAGTGGGTCACGCACGAAGCCGATTCCGACGCGGTGCTGTTCAGCTTCTCGGATCGCCCAGTGCAGCAAAAGCTCGACCTGTTTCGCGAAGATCGCGGGAACGCGTGAGCCGGGCTGTTAGCCACCTCGTCATTGCGAGCGAAGCGAAGCAATCCAGAGTCTTTCCGGGGAGGCAGTCTGGATTGCTTCGCTTCGCTCGCAATGACGGAGTAAGCCTCACCGCCAGTGCAGCAACCGCGTCTCCAGCCAGTTGATCACCCTCCCCACCGCCAATCCGAACACCGACAGAATCACCACGCCCGCAAGCAGCTGATCCGTCTGCATCAGATTGCCGGCCTGGAGCACAAACGCGCCGATACCATATTGCGCGCCGATCATCTCGGCGCTGACGACGAGCAGCAGCGCCACCGAGGCGGTGATGCGGAAGCCGGCGAGGATCGCGGGCAGCGCGCCCGGCCAGATCACCTTGCGCACGATGGTGGCGAACGGCACGTTGAAGCTCTGCGCCATGCGGATGAGGTTGCGCGGCACCGCGTCGACGCCGCTATAGACCGAGATCGCGGTCGAGAAGAACACGCCCAGTCCAATCGTCGCGATCTTCGGCTCTTCGCCGATGCCGAGCCAGAGGATCAACAGCGGCAACAGCGCAATCTTCGGAATTGGAAAAAGCGCCGAGATGAAAGTGATGCCGACGCTGCGCGCCAGCCGCGACAGGCCGATGGCAAAGCCGACGGCGATACCGGCCGCGGTGCCGAGCAGCCAGCCGACGCCAATGCGCAAGAGCGAAGCCGACAGATGCTGCCAGAGCGCGCCGGAAACGGCGAGCTGATAGATCGCGCGGACGATCGCGAAAGGCGCCGGCAGGAACAGCGGATTGACGAGGCCCGCGCTGCCGGCCGCCTGCCAGACCGCAATGACCAGCGCGAGCGCAATCCAGCCGCCGAAGGGGCTGCTCGCGGGCACGAAGCCGGCGCCGCGGTAGCGGACGCGCCGCGCCGCCGCGTCGGTTATCGGCGTGTCCGTCGTGGCGCGATCAAGCATGCTGCACCTCGCGCTCGGCGTCGATCGCCTCGTTGCGGATCAGCGACCAGATCTGGTTCTGAAGTGCGAGCAGCTTTTCACGCGCAGCGATTTCGCCGCGCTCAGTGCGTGTCATCGGCACGCTCACGACCTCGCGAATGCGGCCGGGACGCCGCGACAGCACCACGATGCGGTCGGCGAGCCGCGCGGCCTCTTCGAGATTGTGGCTGACATAGACCGCGCCCATGCCGCCATCGGCGAGCAAGCGGACGAAGTCCTCCATCAAGAGCTCGCGGGTCTGCGAATCCAGCGCCGACAGCGGCTCGTCCATCAGCAGGATCGCTGGCCTGACCGCCAGCGCACGCGAGATGCCGACGCGCTGGCGCATGCCGCCGGAGAGCTGCTTTGGATAGGTCTTGCGAAAATCGGTGAGGCCGGTGCGGCGCAAGGCATCGTCGACCAGCGCGCGGCGCTGCCGGGCCGAGAGCTGCGCGTGCAGCAGCGCGAATTCGACGTTTTCCTCCACCGTGGCCCAGGGCAGCAGCGCGAAATCCTGGAACACGAAGGTGAGCGGATTGAGGCTGTCCGCCGGCGGCGATCCGCGCAGCTCGGCCGCGCCCGACAACGGCTGCAACAGGCCGCCGAGAATCGACAGCAGCGTGCTCTTGCCGCAACCCGAGGGGCCGACGATCGCCACGACTTCGCCAGCGCTGACGGTGAAGGAGACATCGTCGAGCACGGCGAGCTCGCCGAAGCGGTGGCTGATATGGTTGGCGATCAGATCCATCTCAGGCTCACTTTCGACCCGTCATCCTGAGGTGCGAGCATTGCGATGCGAACGCATCGCGATGTGAGCCTCGAAGGATGAACGGCCAGGCCGCATCCGGGCCGTGCATCCTTCGAGGCGTGACTTGCGGAAGACCGCAAGTCGCGCACCTCAGGATGAGGGAGATGGAGAGGCGCTTGGAGCATCAATCCGCCTTCACGAAATCTTTGGCGATGATCGTGTCCGCGTCAAAGCCCTTGTCGGCAAAACCCTGCTCTTGCAGCCATTTGATCTGGTTGTCGACGTTCTTCACGTCGAGCCTGCCCTCCGGATCGATATAGGCGCAGTTACCGACCACCTGCTCGACCGGCAGATTGGTGTACTTTGCAATGATCTCCAGCAGCGGTTTTGTCTGTTCGTTGATCGGCGCAACGCCGTCCTTCATCGCAGCGAGGATGACGTCGTGATATTCGCGGTCGGCCTTGGCGAGTGCGCCGAGCAGCTTCATCACCAACGCCTTGTTGGTCAGCGTCTTCGGCGAAGCGAATACCGCGCCCAATTGCCAGGGCGTCTCGTCGCCGACCCAGCCCAAAAACTTCGCGCCGCCCTCGTCCATCAATTTTCGTGCGGTGGAGATGGGAAGCAACGCCGCGTCGACCGTCTCGCCCTTGAGCGCGGCCGCCGCGTTGGACAGTGATTGCAGGGGGATGATCTTCACGTCGGCGAGCTTGAAGCCGTATTTGTCGGCGAGCAGGCCCAGCGAATAGTGAAAGGACGAGCCGACCTGCGTCACCGCGACGCGTTTTCCCGCGAGATCCTTCGGCGTCTTCAAGTCGGCGGCATAAGCGTTGTTGCTGGCGAAATAGCCGATCAGGGGATAGCCCGCCTTCTCGCGGCTCATGCCGCCGATCACCTTCAGCACGCCCTTGCCGGCCAGATTATAAAGGCCGGCGGTGAAGGCGGTGACGCCGAAATCGATGTCGCCCGAGGTGGCAGCGACCGCGATCGGCTGCGCCGCGTCGAAGAACTTCAGCTCAACGTCGAGGCCGGCCTCGCGAAAATAGCCCTTGTCCTGCGCGATGAAGACCGGCGCAGAGGACGACAGGCGGAGCACGCCGATCCTGGCCTTCAGCGCGTCCTCGGCCCGCGCCGTGCCCATCGCCATGATCGCCACCAGGCTAGCTACCGCGAGCCGCGCAATCCTGATCATCCCGTTTCCTCTCGTGGTTCTCTTGGTGTTCTTCTTCTCTTAGACGTCTTCTTGGTCGATGTCTTGCAGACGTCACAGCCCTTCGGGCACGGGCTGATCCCGCCCGATGAAGGCGCCCTGTTGTTTCAACGTTTCCTGCAATTTTTCAACCGGGATGTCACGCGGGATGCGGTTTCCCGAGAGCGCCAGCACCGCCGCGGAACCGGCCGCCTCGCCCATCACGAAACAGGCACCGGAGACCCGCGCCGCCGATTGGCCCTCATGGGTCATTGAGGCGCAGCGGCCCGCGACCAGCAGATTGTCGACACCCTCGGGCACCAGCATCCGGTAGGGCAGTTCGTTATAGCCACGCGATTCCGGGATGGGCGGAAAAGTGAAGACGACGTCGCCGGGAACATGGGCCTCGATCGGCCAGCCGTTGACGCCGATGGAATCCTCGAACGAGGCGCAGCCGAGCACGTCCGCGCCGCTAAGCTGGTAACCGCCCTTGATGCGGCGGGTCTCGCGGATGCCGATCTGCGGCGGCAGGTCGACGATGTAGGATTTTTCAAAGCCCGGCACCGTGCGCAGGAATTCGAACGCGGCAAGCGCCTGCTTGCGGCCCTCGATCTCGCCGCGGGTGAGATCGTCGGGCTCGATGCCGTTGATGGCATGGCCGTCCTCGCGCGCCACCTGCGTAAAGTTCACCCGCCATTCGATGCCGGACTTCTGCGGGCGCACGATCGCGCTTTTGCGCGGGAATTTGTGGGTGCCGGCGGCCAGCGCCTTTTCCATCAATTGCGGGATGGTCCGCCAGGCTTCGCCGGCCCTTTCGGGATCGATGCCGTTGAGACGGAGCATCATCGAGGGATATAACGGATGGCCGTGCTCGTCGCCGACCTCGCACGGCGCACCGGCCCAGACCGCGAGATCGCCGTCGCCGGAGCAGTCGATGAAGATCTCCGCGCGCACCGCCTGCCGGCCGGCCTTGGTCTCCACCATCAGCGCGTCGATGCGGCGGTCGTCGCCCATCACCACGCCGGCGCCGAGCGCATGGAAAAGGATGTGCACCTTGTGGCTGGCGAGAAGCTGATCGGCCGCAATCTTGTAGGCCGCGGTGTCATAGGCCTGGGCGAAGACCTTGCCGAGGATCAAATGCGGCGCGTTGAGGCCGTTCAAGCGATCGATTCGCGCCAGCAATTCGGACGCCATGCCCTGCACCAGCCGGTGCGCCTGGCCGTAGACGTTACCGTGAAGGCCGCAAAAGTTGGTGACGCCGGCGGCGGTTCCCATGCCGCCGAGGAAGCCGTAGCGCTCGATCAGCAGCGTCCGCCGTCCGGCGCGAGCAGCGGATGCTGCCGCCACGATGCCGGCCGGGCCGCCGCCGAGAACGACGACTTCATATTCGCCGTAGAGCGGCACCTGGCGCGCAGGTTCTTCGATCGTCGTGGCCCGCATGGCGCGTCCTATCCCTGAAATCCTTTGCTTGGCCCGACTATGAGTTAACGCGAAGGAAGCTACAATCCACCAAAATAGGCGATCAGCTTTCTCGAATCGCGAAAGGTCGAGATGGACATCCTGGTGAACCTTCAGGCCTTCCTCGCCACCGCGGATTCGGCCGGCTTCTCCGCCGCCGCGCGAAAGCTCAACGTCTCGACCTCGGTGGTGGCCAAGCGTGTCACGACTGGAGGCGCGGATCGGAACGCCGCTGTTTCATCGCTCGACCCGGCAATTGCGGTTGACCGAGGCCGGCCAGCGCTACGTGCATCGCGCCCGCAGTCTGGTAGCCGACGCCACTGACCTGCTCTCTCGCATGGGCGAGAAGGGCCACGATCTCGTCGACCATCTCCGCATCAAGGCGCCGACCTCGCTGACGGTGGCGCGGCTCGCGCCTTCAGCGCGTTCCAGACCCAGAATCCACTGGTCAAGCTCGATATCGTGCTGATCGATCGCCCGGTTGATCCGGTGACGGAAGGCTTCGACATCGCCATCGGTGCCTTCCCGCTTTCCTTCGGCGGGGTCGTTGACGAGCCGTTGTGCGCGCTGAAGCGATTGCTCTGCGCCTCGCCAGCGTACTTGAAGAAACACGGCACGCCAAAGCATCCACGCGACCTCGTCGATCATCGCTGCCTCAGCTTCCTGCCGACCAGCCCCGAATGGATTTTTGACGGCCCGCGCGGCCGCATCAGCGTCCAGGTCAGCCCGCTTCTCTCCTCCAACGAGGGCCATGTGCTGGCGCGCAGCGCCATTGCCGGCAATGGCATCGCGCTGATCTCGCATTATCTCGTGGCGGACGCCTTGCGCGACGGCACACTCAAGCCGGTGCTGCCCGACTTTCCAATTCCAGAGCTGTGGGTGAAGGCCGCAATCCCCGAGCGGCGGCGCAACGCCGCCGCGGTGCAGGCGCTACTCACACTGCTGAAAACGTCACTCGCGTCGCCGCTGTAAAGGCCCCGTAGCCCGGATGGACCGCTAGCGTAATCCGGGTTTCGTGCCACGCGGGGCAGTCGCGAGATTCGGTTGGTCCGTCCCGGATTGCGCTTTCGCTCCATCCGGGCTTGTATGGGGATGTGGTTGTCAAGGGGAATGATTGATCAGGGCATGCTTTGCTCATGGTTGTTGGTGTGAGTGCGATGCACTCGCGATGGCGTTTTCGTTCCGATGGTTGACCGCTGCGCCAGACGCAGCCGCGGTCAAGGCTGGCCGCAGGCCACCGCCGGAGGCGGCGCGTAGCGGCC